>JAUNUZ010000125.1 GCA_030537915.1 Micrococcales bacterium | reverse complement strand
GCCTTGGCCTGGAAGTACGCCTCCATCGAGCCGTGGAAGTCGAGGTGGTCCTGAGAGAGATTGGTGAAGATGGCGATGTCGTAGCGGACGCCGTCCACCCGATGCAGGTCGAGCGCGTGGCTCGAGACCTCCATGCAGCAGACCTCGCAGCCGCGCTCGACCATGACGGCGAGCAAACCGTGCAGCTGGGTGGCCTCCGGGGTTGTGCGCACGCTGGGCACCCGTTGGGTACCGATGCGGGTCTCTATGGTGCCGATGAGTCCGGTGCTGCGGCCGGCCGCCCGCAGCGCACCTTCGAGCAGGTGAGCGGTCGTCGTCTTGCCGTTGGTGCCGGTGATGCCGATCATCGTCAGGTCATCGGCGGGTCGACCGTAGACGAGCGCGGACACCTCGCCGAGCACGGCGCGCGGATCGTCGGCGACGAGCAGCGGCGGGAGACCCCGGGCGGCCTCGCGAGCTGCGGCGGCTCCTACCCCGGTCGAGATCCGCTGCACCCCGGCGGGATCTGTCAGCACGGCGCGCGCGCCGGAGGCAACCGCCTGCGCGACGAAGTCCGCGCCGTGCGCGCGGGCCCCGGGCAGCGCGGCGTAGAGGTCTCCCGGTTGCACGCTCCGGCTGTCCAGGGTGACCCCGCGGACCGTCGCCGTGCGGTCTTCCACCCGCAGAGCGACACCACTGAGAGCGTCGGCGATCGCGGCTAGGGCGATGTCGCCGACGTGCTGGGGTCTCAGGGAGGCAGTCACTGACGGCACGCTATCGCGCGCCGGCGCCCGACGTGCCATCACCACGTGGCCGCGAGGCGCCGCTGGAGTCCGTTGCGCCCGGGCTCGGCGTGGATCCAGAAGTGCCGTCGGGGCCGATCCCCGGTGCCTCGCTCGGGACCGCGAGCCGCGGCGGCGTGGGCAGGCCGTCGGCCGCGCGCACCGGTCCGTTCGGCCCGATGACGCTCGGATCCACCTTCGGTGTGTCGGCGGCGGGCTTCTGCCCCACCTGCAACGGGAACGGGGTGCGCTGGGTCCCGGTCGGAGGGATGCCGTACCTCTGCAGCGCGTAGGACATGACTTGCTGGAAGACCGGACCGGCCGTGGTGCCACCGTAGTAGCCGTTCTTGGGGTTCTGCAGGATGACGGCGACGATGAGCTCGGGTTTGTCTGCGGGCGCGAAACCCACGAAGGACGCTGTGTAACCGGAGTAGCCGCGGGTCTTGGCGTCGTACCGCTGGGCGGTCCCGGTCTTGCCCGCGACGGGGATGCCGGCGATGGCCGCCTGCTGAGCTGTGCCGCTCGAGCCGACCACGGACTCGAGCATGATCGACAGCTCGGTGGCGGTCTTCTGCGACAGGACGCGGGTCCCCTGCGCCACCTGCGCCGGGGCGAGGGTGCCGTCGGCCTGCCGGACACCTTCGACGACGGACGGCGGGATCCGCACGCCCCCGTTGGCGATCGTCTGGAAGACACCGGCGTCTTGGATCGCCGTCATCGACATGCCTTGCCCGAACATCACCGTGTAGCGCTGGGAGCCGCTCCACTGCGTCGACGGGGCCATCAGGCCGGAGGATTCTCCGGGGAAACCGACCCCCGAGCGCTGCCCCAGCCCGAAGGCTCGGAAATACTGCTCCAGCGTCGCCGGGGGCACCCGCTCGCCAGCGAGCAGCGTGCCGATGTTGCTGGACTGGGCGAGGATGCCCGCCGTCGTCAGGTAAAGGGTCTTGTGCTCGTGCGAGTCCCTGAAGGTCTTGTCGGAGCGCTTGAGACGGTTCGGCACCCGGAACGACGTCGTCGGCGTGACCGCGCCGGTGTCCAAGGCTGCACCCAGCGACATGACCTTCGCCGTCGAGCCGGGCTCGAAGACGTCCTGGAAGGGAAGCGACCCGAACTCGCTGCCCTTGGCCGAGCGCTTGATCGGATCGAAGCTGGGGAATTGGCTCACCGCGCGTAACCGGCCCTTGACGTCCATGACGACGGCCGTGCCGGAGTCGGCATCGGACTTTTTCACCTGATCGGCAATCGCGTTGTAGGCGTACCAGGACAGGTCATTATCGAGGGAGAGCTGGAGATCCTTGCCGGCACGTGCTGGGGTGACGGAGCTGTAGCCCATGGGGATGACCCGACTGTCCGCCGATCGCTCGAGCTGGCTACTGCCGGGCGTGCCGGAGAGCTGTTCGTCGTAGAGCAGTTCGAGTCCGCCGCCGCTGCCGTCCTTGGCCTTGCCGTCGGCACCGACCCAGCCAAGCACCGGCGCGAGTGGAGCCCCCGCCGGGTAGGTGCGGCTCGGGTTCTCCTCGCTGGCGATACCGGGGATGCCCAGCGCCTCGATGCGGCGCCACTGGTCGGGCTCGAGCTTGCGTGCCAGCTGGACGTAGCGCGACTCGCCCGTCAGCTTCGCGCGCAGGGTGGCCTCGTCCATGCCGAGCAGCGGGGCCAGCTCCTTGGCGGCCCCCGCGGCCCCTACGGTGGCGGTCTTCTTCGTCGCCGGGTCCCGCACCTCGAACTCGGCGACGTTCAACTGGTCCGCGACGACGTCGCGCCGTTCGATGCTGCCGGCCAGGACGACCCCATCCCGATCGAGGAGCTTGCCGCGCTGCGCCGGGATGATGTCGGGCGCTCCGGTGCGCATGGCACGGGCCTTGGCGGCCACCTGGGAGGCGTCGAAGCCCTGCAGGCGGACGAGCTGGGCCGTGAAGAGGGTGAAGACGAAGAGAACGGCCAGGAACGCGGCACGGACCCGACGGCGCGGGTTGGCCAAAGCCAGCGCGCGGCTAGAGCCGCCCCGGGACCCGCCGCCGGCGTCTGCGGCTGGACGGCTGCCAGCGGAGCCGGATCCCGGGCGGGGTCGGTTGCGACGGACGGCGCCACCGCTGCCGGGTGAGCGCACCCGGGCGTCGGACTGAGCACGACCGGAAGGAGCGCGATCGGCTGACGCAGGACCGGAGCAGCCACGGCCGGACCCGGCCGATCCCCCGGTATCGTCGCGTCCCTCCCGACGGGTCCTGCCCGCGCGCTCCTTGGCGGCGCGCTCCTTGACGACGCGGCCGGCATCCCGACTGCCGGACGGCAGCCGTTTGGCGCCCTCCTGAGTCAGCGACGCCGCGGCCTGACCGGCCGCCCGCGCCTTGACCCGGACAGTCTGCGGCAGGCGCTTCACCGGCGCGATCCCGGCGTCGAGGTCGACTGACTCTTGGCGGTCGCCGACCTGGATGCCTTGGTGCCCGGCGCCTTGGAGGCCGGACTTTGCGACGCCGAGTTCGCGGACGGGGTCTCGGCCGCGGAGGTGCCGGGCTTGCTCACCGGCGTGTTGGTGGGTGCCGCCGAGGGTGTGGTGGACTTCGCCTTCGAAACGGGCGCCGTCGGCGACGCTGCGGGCGCCGCCTGCGGAACGCCGAGGACCTGTCCGTCGGGTAGTCGCAGGAAGGCCGGAGAGGAGCCCGGGACCATGCCGAGCTTGGTTGCCTTCGACGCGAGCACGCCCGGTGACTCCACGCCCGTCAGGTGCTCGGTGAGCTGGCTCTGCTGCTCGGCGAGGATCGTCGAGCGGCGCTGCAGATCATGCAGTGCGTAGGAGCCCTTGGCCAGCTGCATGTTGAGGAAGAGCACAGCGAGCAGCCCTGCCGCCAAGACGATGGAGCAGAGCACGATGAAGGGCATCTGACGCGCCGGCCGGGGGGCTGCGGTGATGAGCCGCAGATGCGCCGGTGCCGAGCGACCGGACCTCACAGGGGTGGAGCCCCGGCGTGTCGGGGCTGGCGTCGGCCGGAAGTCGGTGCGGGCCAAGGCCGGCATCTGGCTCATCGGTGGTGTCCCTTCGTTCCTCGTCGTACTCGTGCTGCAGCGGATGCCGTTCTGCCGCCCCGGTGCGGCCCCGCTCCCCCGATCGACCCCTGCCGGAGTCGTTGTGCCGCTCGCAGTCGTGCTGAGGCGGCTCGCGGATTGCTGCGAATCTCCTCGTCTGGCGGCACTTCTCCCCCACGTGCCAGCAGTCGCAGGTAGGGAGCATGCTCGGCGAGTTCGACGGGCAAGCCTGGCGGCGCGCTACTGCGACTGGCGCTGGACAAGACTCTCTTGACCATCCTGTCCTCCAGGGAGTGGTAACTCAGGACAGCGACACGCCCCCCGACGGCAAGAGAGTCGACCGCGTTGGGCAGCGCCGCCGCAAGCGCGTCGAGCTCGGCGTTGACCTCGATCCGCAGCGCTTGGAAGGTCCGCTTCGCCGGATGTCCGCCGGAGCGCTGCGAGGCGCCCGGCACGACGCGTTTGAGCAGCTCCACGAGCTGTGCCGACGTCGTGAAGGGCCGGGTCTCGCGCGCGCGCACGATCGCCTTGGCGATCGGGCGGGCGAAGCGCTCCTCGCCGTAGCCGGACAGCACCCGGGCAAGGGCGTCGGCCGGGTAGCTGTTGAGGACGTCCGCCGCGGTGGGGCCTTGCGTGGGGTCCATGCGCATGTCCAGCGGGGCGTCCTGGGCGTAGGCGAAACCGCGATCGGCCTCGTCGAGTTGCAAGGAGGACACGCCCAGGTCGAGCAGGATCGCCTGCGCGCTCTCGATCCCCAGTTCCTCCAGGACGTCCGGGATCTCGTCGTACACCGCGTGTACGGCCCGGAACCGGGGGCCGAACCGGGCGAGCCGCTGCGACGCCATCGCCAACGCCTGTCGGTCCCGGTCGATGCCGATCGCGATCGCACGCGGAGACGCCTGCAGGATCGCCTCGGTGTGCCCGCCCATGCCCAGCGTGCCGTCCACGAGGACGGGGGAGTGCTCGCCGGCCTGAGCGCCGTTCGCGTCCCCGCCCTGCAGCGCCGGGGCAAGCACCTCGACGATGCGCCTCAGCATCACCGGCACGTGCCGGGCGTGCGCGTCACCTCCGGCGCCCATGTGGCCTCCTGCGCTTCGTCCTGGGGTTGTGCCGGTCGTGGTGCTGGGTCTGTCCTGTTGTCTGGTCCCCCACCGCTTCACCAAGGTCCGAGACCGGGGAAGTGTCTCGGACCGATGTCCCGGGACCGGGGAAGTGCCCCGGGACGGTCAAGCGGTTGGGGACCACACAGCAGGACTGCGGGGTACATCCGGTCGAGCTGGCTCAGAGCAGGCCCGGAATCACCTCCTGCGCCTGGTCGGCGAAGGCCTGCTCGGTGCCGGCCAGGTAGGTCTCCCAGGCGGCGCTGTCCCAGACCTCGACGCGGGAACCCGCGCCGATGACCGTGCATTCGCGTCCGAGGCCTGCGTACTCGCGCAGGGTCGCCGGGATCGTCACTCGCCCTTGCTTGTCCGGGATCTCGTCCGAGGCACCGGAGAGGAAGACGCGCAGGTAGTCGCGCACGGCCTTGCTCGTCACCGGTGCGGCACGCAGATCCTGGGCCACCTGCACGAACTCCTCCATCGGGAAGACGTAGAGGCAGCGTTCCTGCCCCCGCGTGACGACCAACCCCGAGGCGAGGCGGTCGCGGAACTTGGCGGGAAGGATCAGTCGACCCTTCTCGTCCAGCCGAGGGTGATGGGTGCCCAGGAACATGGCGGGCCCCTCCTCCCCTACGTCTGCGTCTCGGGACGCGTTGTCGTGCGGTGCCCCCAGCGGCTGATCCCCGCCGAGCGACACCGCTTCGCCCCGATGCCCTCCACTTTACTCCACCACTCCCCACAGTCAACGACACAGAGGCCTCACTAGGGCCCCGCTGCATGCAACAGTGCAGGTCATGACGACGCAGCGAGGTGGAGGGGCGACGTCGGGGTGCGGCGCAACGGGCTCGACAGGACGGTTGGGTGGCGATCCGGCAGTCGCCCACATGACGTCGAACGCGCGGCGACACCAGGCCTGCGACCTGCACGAGCGGGGCTGACGGCGAAGATTGCCCGAGGGCGTGGAGCGGAGCGGGACCCGCGGCGGTGATGATGGAGGGAGGGAAGTGGGGATGTCCGGCTACGGGTCGACCCCACCTCCCGCAGTCCGAGGAGGACCGACGTGCACACAGGCACCGAGATTGCCGGGCAGCCACCCGCCTACCCGGCGACCAGATCGACAGCGACACGGCGGGAGACCATCGATCTCGACCCGCCCGTGGCTTCGCTCGAGGCGGTGGCAGAGCTCGGCGCTGCGCTGGCAGCGGTCATCGAGACCGTCATCGAGGGCAAGAGCGAGGTCGTACAACGAGCCCTGACGGTGCTCTTCGCAGGCGGGCACCTGCTCCTGGAGGACGTGCCCGGGGTCGGCAAGACGACGCTGGCCAAGGCTCTGGCCCGCGCGATCGACGTGCCGATGCGCCGCATCCAGTTCACGCCCGACCTGCTACCCAGCGACATCACGGGGATCAGCGTCTTCGACACGCAACGCCAGACCTTCGACTTCCGGCCGGGCGCGATCTTCGCGACGATCGTTGTCTGCGACGAGATCAACCGAGCCTCCCCCAAGACCCAGTCCGCCGTGCTGGAGTCGATGGAGGAGGCCCAGGTCACGGTCGACGGTCAGACCCACTCATTGGGCGAGCCGTTCCTCGTGATCGCCACGCAGAACCCCTTGGAGATGGAGGGCACCTATCCCCTGCCCGAGGCGCAGCGCGACCGCTTCATGGCTCGCATCTCGATGGGCTATCCCGATCCCGAGGCGGAGCTGGCGATGCTCGATCGCCACGGCAGCTTCGACCCGCTGGATCGGGTCCGGCCCGTCACGGACGCCGACGGCGTCCGGGCCGCGATGACCGCCGTCCGCAGCGTCTATGCCTCGCCCGCGCTCAAGCGCTATGTCGTCGACCTCGTCACCGCGACGCGGCACACTCCTGCGCTGCGGTTGGGCGCCTCCCCCCGGGCCTCTTTGCACCTATTGCGGGCCGCCCGAGCCCGGGCCGCGCTCTCCGGCCGAGACCATGTGCTGCCGGCGGACGTGCGGGCACTGGTCGTGCCGGTGCTGGCGCACCGCGTGTTGCTTTCGGGCGAGAGCAGGCTGGCGCGGGCGGACAACAGGACCGTGCTGACCGATCTACTCGCCGGCGTCCCTGTCCCGGGACGCCCCACCCGTTGATGACCGAGCGCGACGACATCACTACCTCGGCGCGGGGGGCCACAGCGACGG
>JAUNUZ010000124.1 GCA_030537915.1 Micrococcales bacterium | reverse complement strand
ACCGACGCCTGAGCCATCACCTGCGCCGCGATCGACGGATCGATCGGCAACGCTGCGGCTGAGAAAGTAGGAGCCGAGCCATCATCCGTGCCCCGGCCAGCCGCCACATCGGCCGACGACTCATCACTGGACGAGCGCCGCAGCGCGGCCTGCTGCCCGACAAGTGCATGCCGGTCCGCGACGACCTGGCCCTCGACAACGACCTGGCGCTGGGCGACGACCTGACCCTCGACGACGACCTGGCGCGGGGCGGAGCCCGAGTAGCCGCTGAGGCCGAAGGCGGACCCGCGCGACTGCGCGGTCCCCCGCCAGCCGGTAAGGGTTCGCGAGACGAGGGCGGCGTCCAGGGCGCGGTCGAAGCCGTCACCGGCGGGGGCCGCACCGGATCGACGTGCGGAGCGTGGGTCGCGGACCTCGCCGGAGAGCGGATTCAAGGTGATGTCGCTCATGGGTTCCCCTAGGCTCCGGCGGTGCTCAAGTTGGCCATGATCTTGCGGACGTAGTTCTGGGTCTCGGCGTAGGGCGGCACACCGTCGTAGCGGCGGACGGCACCCGGGCCCGCGTTGTAGGCGGCCAGTGCCAGCCGCGTCGACCCGAAGGACTTGAGGTGATCACGCAGCAGGCGGGCCGCGCCGTCGACCGCTTGGGCGGGGTCGAACGCGTCGCGCACCCCGAGGCCGCGCGCCGTGGCCGGCATGAGCTGCATGAGCCCGCGGGCACCGGCGCGACTCACCGCGGTCGGCGTGAAATCGCTCTCCTGCTTGGCGACGGCCGCGAGCAACTGCGCCGGGACGCCGTGCTTGCGACCCGCCTCGACGAAGAGTTTCTGCAGCGATGCCGGGGCCTGCGCCAGCGGACCGATCGAGGCGACGGAGCTGGGGGCCGCGACCGCATTCGTTGCCACCGAGGCGGCGGGGATGCGGCCGGAGGGCGAACCGCTCGCCGCGGCCACGGCCGCACCCCACGTGTCGGGCGCCGGCGTCGATCCGGCCCAACCGCCCAGACCCCCGGCCGAGGATGACGACACGGACGACATCGCCGCCGCGTTCGCAGCCGCGGACGTGACGGCCGCCTGGACCGCCGAGGCGTCGATTGAGGCGGTCGGCAGCGCGACCTGATCCGCACGACCCGCGGTCCCGCCTCGGGTGACCTGCGGCTGATCGCTGCCCACGGGTAGGATGCGCCGAATCGAGCTCGGGGTCTTCCACAGTGTCGAGACCTTGACGACATCACCGGTGCGCGGCGCGTGGATCATCTTGTTGTTGCCGAGGTAGATCCCGATGTGCGTCGCCGGTCGGCCGAAGGTTACGAGGTCACCGGGCTTGGCGTCGGCGAGCGAGGGGATCGAGACGCCCTGGTTCTGCTGCTGGCGGGCCACGCGGGGCAGCTGGTAGCCGTGCTGCTTGAAGACCAGTTGAGTGAAGCCGGAGCAGTCCAGGCCAGACCTGGGGTCCGTGCCGCCCCATTTATAGGGCACGCCGAGGTACTTCTTGGCGGTCGCCAGCAGCGCATCGACCTTGGAGGTTCCGGCGACCCCTTCGACGGGCGCCACTGCGGAGGTCGGGTCGACGCCGTCGACCGCGGGCGTGGCCGTGCTGCCGCCGACACCCGTCGGGCCGGCAGCCACCGGGGCCGTGCCCTGCGTCACGGGCGGCGCAGCGAGCGCCGCGGCCGCGCCGGGCTTGCGGATCAGCTGACCCGGCGCGGCGCCCGGGTCCCACACGAAGGGGGCTGCGGCAGTCGCCGGGGTCCCGGCATTGCGCGCCCGGGCCAGGGATGCGCCGAAGGAACCAGTCGAACCCGAGGCCGCGCTGGCAGCTGGCTGCACAGTGTTCTGTGGCTGGATTCCGAACCGGCTCTGGATCTCCTGAACGCGGGCCTGGGCGGCCACGATCCCGGATACCTCGACTGTCATTGAACCCCTCTACGACGTGCGCGTCCGCGTTTGCCTGCCATGCTCTCTTCGGCCGTCCGTTGGTCGGCGGCAAGCATTTCGTGCATCCACGCATCCTTGGCTCGCGCCACGAGCTTCTCCAGACCCTGGCTGCGCATCGACGCCGCTCGGGTCGCCTCGATGGCCTGTTGTGTTGTCCGCTGGGAGCTTTGGAGCGACCCGGCCGCGATGCCGACCGCCCGGGCAGCCGCCGTACCGTGCGCCACCTGACGCTGGAAGGCACCCAGATCGGTCTCACCATCTGGCGCAACCGCGGCCGAGGCGTAGTACGACCGGCGATCCTGCAGCGCCGCCGCCGCCGCGCGCTGCGCGTGGTTGGCTACCGCGAGGGCGGCCTTGGCCTTGTCCTCCTCGATGCGACGGATCCGCAAAAGGGTGTCATAGGGGGTCTTGAGCTTGGCCATCGCCGGAGCCTGCCCTAACCCAGGGTGTCGGAGTGGGCGATGGACGTCAGCGCGGACCAGCTCAGCGCCGCCGGCGTGAGGTCCTCCATGTCCTGGCGCAGGAAGCCGTCGATGACGTCCGCCTGACGCAGGGCACGGTCGACGAGTGGGTTACTGCCAGCGACGTAGGCGCCGATGTCGATGAGGTCCTTGGCGTCTCGACGGGCCGCCATGAGCCGGCGCACCGTCGTGGCAGCTTCGCGCTGCTCGCGCGAGGTGAGCGCCTTGTCGGCACGCGAGATCGACTCGAGCACGTCGATGGCCGGGAAGTGGCCCTGCGTCGCGATCGAGCGCGACAGGACGATGTGCCCGTCGAGGATTGAGCGGACGTTGTCGGCGATCGGGTCGTTGAGGTCGTCCCCGTCGACGAGCACGGTGTAGAGGCCCGTGATCGACCCCGTCTTGGCCATGCCCGCCCGTTCGAGCAGCCGGGGCATGAGCCCGAAGACGGACGGCGGGTAGCCGCGGGTAGCCGGTGGCTCCCCCGAGGCCAATCCGACCTCGCGCTGCGCCATGGCGACGCGCGTGACCGAGTCCATACACAGGACGACGTCGTTGCCCTGATCGCGGAACCACTCGGCGATCCGGGTCGCGGTGAAGGCCGCGCGCAGGCGCACGAGTGCCGGCTCGTCGGACGTGGCGACGACGACGACGGAGCGCGCCAGACCCTCCGGCCCGAGGTCACCTTCGACGAATTCGCGCACCTCCCGGCCGCGCTCACCGACGAGCGCCAACACGCAGACCGGGGCCTGCGAACCGCGCACGATCATCGACAGCAGACTCGACTTGCCGACACCGGAGCCGGCGAAGATCCCAAGGCGCTGGCCGCGCCCGCACGGGATGAGGGTGTCGATGGCGCGCACGCCCAGCGGCATCGGGGTGTTGATGCGCTCGCGGTCCATCGCCGGCGGCGGCGTGCCGTCGGTCGTGACGAGCTGCACGTTGCGCAGCGGTCCCTGGCCGTCCAGCGGCCGGCCGAGGGCGTTGACGACCCGGCCGAGCATCCCGTGCCCGACGGGCACCCGCAGGGCGCCGCCGGTGCCGCGCACCGGATTGCCCGCACGGATGCCGCGTAGGTCAGAGATCGGCATGCACGACGCACTGTCTGAGTGCAGCGCGATGACCTCCGCCATGACAATGCCCTCGTCGCCGTAGATCTCGACGGCCTCACCCACGGCGAGCTCGAGCCCGGCGACATCGATGCTCAGGCCGACGGCGCTGATGACCTTGCCGGTGACCCGCGGACGCGCGGCGGTCGTCAGCTGCTCGAGCAGCGCCTTCACGGGTTGAGCACCTCGCGCATGCGCGCCAGGCCGCCGCTGATCGAGGCCTCGACCTCGAGATTCTGGGCGTGGGCGGCGGCGTCGCCGCGCTCGATCGCCGGGTCCGGCACGACGCGGGCGACCTGCCAGTCCGTGACCTCGTCGACGTACTCTGCGATGAGCGCCACGTCGGCCGGGTGCAGGCGCAGCGTCACCGAGGCCTCGCGCGGTACGCGCGAGAGCGCCCGGACGACCGCGTCCTTGGCGGCGCAATCCTCGACCTGCAGATGATGCCCGACGAGCACCTCCGCGATGTCGACGGCCATCTCGGCGATGAGATCGCGCATCTCCTCGACGCGCGGCGCCTGGTAGTCCAGGGCCGCGGCAACGGCGCTCTCCAGCGCGCCGAGCAGCTCGACGAGCCGCTCCTTGCGGGCGGCGCGCTCCTGGGCGTCCTGCTCGACGAGCACCTGTTGCTGGGCCGCGAGCAGTTCCAGACCCTCTTGCCTGCCGACCTGCAAGCCGGCCTGGTGCCCCGAGACGTAACCGGCCTCGCGAGCCTGCGACTTCGCCTCCTCGACCACCGCCTCCAGGTGCGGGTCGACGAGGCGCGGGTCCGCGACCCCCACCGCCGTGAACGGGGTCGTGGTCAGATCCGCGGACATCCGGGCCGGGCGCATCCGGCTGCCCTGGTCGCCGCGCAGGACGTAGCCGGGCGCCGCCATGCTACGCAACGAATTCATCGCCACCACCACGAGCTACCACGATCTCGCCGGCCTCTTCGAGGCTGCGGATCTGGCGGATGACGACGGCCTGGCTCTCCTCGACCTGCTTGAGGCGGACCGGCCCCAGGATGCTGATCTCGTCGGCCAGCGAGAGCGCGGCGCGCTCGGACATGTTGCGCGTGATCTTTTCGCGCACATCCTCGCGGACCCCCTTCAGGGCCACTGCGAGATCCTTGGAGTCGACCTTGCGGAGCACGACCTGGATCGCGCGGTCCTCGAGGCCGACGATGTCCTCGAACATGAACATGTGGGCGCGGACCTCTTCGGCCAGCTCCAGGTCGCGCTTCTCCAGGCCCTCGAGAATGAGGCGCTCCGTCGTGCGGTCGGACTGGTTGATGATGTCGACCAAGGGCTTGACACCGCCGACCGCTGTCGAGTCGTTGGCTTGCACGAGCGTCGACAGGCGGCGTTCGAGGTGGGCCTCTACCTGCTTGACGATCTCGGGGCTCGTGCGGTCCATGATCGCGAGCCGGTGCGCGACCTCGGCCTGCATCTCCGGCGCGAGCCCGGACAGGATGATCGCGGCCTGCTCGCTGGGCATGTGTGCGATGACCAGGCTGATCGTCTGCGGGTGCTCGTCCTGCAGGTAGCTGAGGATGAGTTTGGCGTCGACATTACGCAGGAACTCGAAGGGTGTGTCGACCAGGGAGGCCGACAACCGACCTATGAGCTCGCTCGCCTTGTCCTGCCCCATCGTCGCGACGAGCACCTCTTCGGCGAAGCTGATGCCACCCTGCACGTAGTACTGGCGAGCCTTGGCAAGCTGGCGGAACTCCTCCAGGACGTCATCGAGGGTGTCGATATCGACACTCTCCAGGCGGGCGATCTCGGCCGAGAGGGCCTCGACCTCGGCCTCGCGCAGGGTCTTCATGATCTGCGCGCTGTGGTCGCGTCCGAGTTGGACGAGGAGGATGGCGGCCTTGCGCAGACCGCTCATCGTGGCGACGGACGACACCTGGTCAGCTCCGCTCTATCATCCAGCCGCGCAGGAGGCGCGCGACTTCGTCTGGGTTGTCCTGAACGAGGGTGGCGATCTCGTCGCGGGCCGCGACGCGGGCCTGGCTCTGCGGGTCGATCGGTGTGGCCTGGAGGACCCGAAGGTCGTCGTCGGAGTCGAGCTCGAACTCAGCCGGTCGGCCCTCGATCGCCGCCGCGCCGGGCAGCTCCGGCCGGATCGGTCGCTCGGTTGACTCCAGCTGACCGAGCTCGAGCGTGCGGGTCCGCTTGCGACTCTGCCGGAAGCCGATGAGCAGCGCGAGCAGGAGCAGGAGGCCGAGGCCGACGTTCTTGGCCAGGGACATGAGCTCGTCCTGACGCGCCTGCGCAGCCAGTGCGGCGGCCTCGTCGGCAGCCTTCTTGGCGGCCACGGTGTCGAACGGCGTCTTGGCCACGGTGCAGACGTCACCGCGCTTGGTGTCGACTCCCGCCGCCGAGCAGACTGCCTGCTGGATGACACCCAGCTGCACGGCCCCGGTGTTCTTGGCGTCGAGCAGGACCGCGACGTTGAGGCGCTTGATCTGCCCGGCCGTCCCGTCCACGTACTGCGACTCGGTGCCGTAGGGCTGGGTCTCCTTGGTGCTCGTCTTCTCCCAGTCGCTGCCGTTGGTGCCCGCGTTGGCGCTCGGCACGGGGATGTTGTCCGGCCCCAGGACGCCGCCGACGGGGGTCTGACCGTTGCCCTTGTAGAGCTCCTTCGTCGTGTCCGACGCCAGAGCCGGGGCACCCGCCGGGGGCTGGATGTAGGTGTTTCGCCACGTCTTGGTGTTGCTGAAGTCCATGTCGGCGCGCACCGACACGCTGGAGTTGCCGGGCCCGACGGTCGTGTCCAGCAGCCCCTGCAGGCTCTGGTTCACCTGTGCAGAGTAGGCGGCCTGCTGGGCGACGCGCGCCTCACCGACCGCGCCGCCGCCGGCCGCGCCCTGTGCGGACAGCAGCGCGCCCTTGCTGTCGGCGACCGTGACGTTCGTGGGGTCCAGCTTGGGGATCGAGGACGACACGAGGTGGACGATCGCCTCGACCTGGCCCGACGTCAGCGAGCCGTTGGGCTTGGGGGCGATGATGACCGACGCCTTCGGCGGCGCCTGGTCGCGGGTGAAGACGTCGGGGTCGGGCAGCGCGCGGTTGACCGTGGCGGTCTGCACCGCCTCGATCTGCTGGATCGCCTTCTTCAGCTCGCCCTCGGTCGCCCGCTTGATGAGGATGCGCTGCTGGGAGTCCGAGGTCGTCAGCGGCGCGTTCTCCACCAGCGGGTAACCCTCTTTGGAGTTGTCGCCGGCCGGCAGGTTCTCGGCGGCCAGGTCCATGCGGGCCTGGTCCTTGAGATTGCGAGGCACGTAGACCGTGTTGTCCTTGAACTCGTTCGGGATGCCCTTGTCGGTGAGGCTCGTCGTGACGGCCGAGGCGTCCGCAGCCGAGAGCTGGGAGAACAGGGGGTCCAGCTGCGGCTGGGTCGCCCAGCGCACGAAGAGCATTCCTCCGACGATGGCGACCACGATGGCGACGATCGTCACCGCACGCTGACCGGCGGTGAAGCCGTTGAAGCTGCTGCGGACGCGGGTGATGACCTGCCGGAACCGCTGGTTCCTCACAGCTGCATCCTCGTGATCTCGGTGAAGGCCTCGAT
>JAUNUZ010000123.1 GCA_030537915.1 Micrococcales bacterium | reverse complement strand
CGGCGAGCCCGAGCTCGCGGCCGATTCCGGACTGCTTGAAGCCGCCCCACTCGGCCTGCGGCACGTAGGGGTGGAAGTCGTTGATCCAGATCGTCCCGTGCCGCAGCCGCTGCGCGACTCGCTCCGCTCGGCCCGCGTTCTCGCTCCAGACGGCTCCGGCCAGCCCGTAGATCGTGTCATTCGCCAGTGCGACCGCGGCATCTTCGAGCTCGTCGCCGTCGGCAGCATCGAAGGTCTCGACCGTCAGCACCGGGCCGAACGACTCGTCCTGGACGCAACGCATGTCCGCGCGGCACCCATCCAGGATCGTCGGCGGGTAGTAGAAGCCCTGCCCCTGGGGCAGAACACCGCCCGTCCGCAGGACGGCACCCTCGCAGAGGGCGGCGGCAACGTATGCCGCGACCTTGTCGCGATGCGCCGCGCTGATGAGGGGCCCGGCCTCGGCTTCTTCATCGAACGGTCCGCCGAGACGGATCGACTCGGCCCGCCGGACCAGCTCGTCGACGACCTCGTCATGGATCGACTCCTGCACGATGAGCCGCGACCCGGCCGAGCACACCTGCCCCGAGTCGAGGAAGATGGCGGTCAGCGCGTTGTCGATCGCTGCGGGTAGGTCGGCGTCGGCGAAGATGACGTTGGGGTTCTTGCCGCCGAGCTCGAGCGCCACCTTCTTCACGGTGGGGGCCGCCGACGCCATGAGCCGCCGACCGGTCTCCAGACCGCCGGTGAACGAGACAAGGTCGACGCGCGGATCACTCGTCAGCGGCGCACCGACGGCGGCTCCCGCCCCGAGGATGAGGTTGCCGACGCCCGAGGGCAGGCCCAGGTCATCGAGGGCACCCAGGAGCCAGATGGCCGTCGAGGGCGTGAGCTCGCTCGGTTTGAGGATGAAGGTGCAGCCTGCCGCGAGCGCCGGCGCCACCTTCCAGCTGGTCTGCAGCAGCGGATAGTTCCACGGAGTGATGAGGGAGCAGACCCCCACCGGCTCGTGCACGATGCGGCTGCTGACGCCGGCCATACCCGTGTCGACGACACGGCCCGCGTCTGCGTTGGCCAGGGACGCGAAATGCCGGAAGACCCCGATGATGTCGTCCATGTCGAGACGCGCCTCGACCATCCGCTTGCCCGTGTCGAGAGCCTCGTAGCGGGCGACCTCCTCCTTCTCGGTCTCCAGCTTGTCCGCGAGCCGAAACAGGAGCGCGCCGCGCCCGCCAGCGGGCGTCGAGCTCCAGACCCCGGAGTCGAACGCACGCCGCGCCGCATCGACGGCGGCGAGCGAGTCGACCTCCGAGCCTTCCGAGACCTCGGCAACCAACGACCCGTCGGCCGGGCACCGGATCTCGCGGGTGCCACCCTCGATAGGCCCGACCCACGCTCCATCGATGAACAACTCGGCCATGGCGGCGCCTCCTAGACGGGTGGTGTGGGCGACTTGCACCCGGTGACGAACCTACCGGGTACCCACCATCAGGTCCGTCACCGTGCAGATGCACTCGAGGACTCAGCGCGGCGGCGGCACGGGCGTCAGGGACGGGCTGCCACCGTGACGATCTCGCGGACGTTCTCGGTGCAGGAGCGGTCGCCGGCCGGGCAGATCGGGCTCGACACCCACTGCGCGTTCGAGACCTCGCGGGTCACGGCCGCAGCCGCCGGCATACCGGCGGCGTTGACGAGCAGCGGCACCGTGACGCGACCCATATCCCCGCAGGACGCGCTGCCCTTGGGCGCCGCGGGCAGCGGGGTATCCGCGATCGCGCTGCCGACTCGATAGCTGCGCTTACCCGGGAGGGGCAGGCCCCCGAAGCCCTTGGCGACGCCAAGGTCGGCAATCGTCGCCGGGTTCTTGACGCAGCGCGCCACCTCGAGGGTCAGGATCGAGTCCTTGATCCCCCTGGTGAAGACCCCCCAGCCGTAGCCGGGGGTGCGCGGGTCGATATCCACGCGGCGGCCGGAAACGGTCTTGGCACTCAGGTCTTTCAAGGTGTTCGCCGCCGTGAAGCTATGCAGGCTCCATCGGCCCGTCGCGGTGTTCCTGCAGGTCGTCACCGTCACGGTCGGGGCGCCGATATTCGTGGGCTTGCGCAGGGGTGCCCATCGATCGGAGTGCAGGGAGCCATCGGAAGTGACGTGGGTCCAGTAGGTCTCCTTCTCACCGCTGGCGCTGAGCTTGAGCGTGGCCGAGCGCGTCACCCCCGTGCAGGCTGGAGTGGGCGGGTCGACCGGATACGTCGGCGGGGCGGCGGTTCCCGCGGGAGCGGAGGCGATCCTCCCCGGGACAGCAGAGGCGCTCGGCGTTATGAGCACCCCCGAGGCGATGACGCACAGCGCAACGGCCAGCGCGCCAGATCGACGCAGCGATGAAGAAGTGGTCATGTCTCCCCCCGAGGGCATGGTGGTGCGGTCGCGTGTGGCACACAGTACCGGCGCCGCGTGAGCTGCCTAGGACGTGCTCAGTGACCGCATTGCGGGCAGCTGCAGCCCTGACAATCGCACTTCGCACACTCGCACGAGGTGCCGCACTTGGCACAGTCACAACCCTGCTGCGGCGCAGGGATCGAATCAGACATGAGAACTCCTACTGTTTGGACCTTGGCGCCCGCAAAACGCGGGGTCGCCGCGTCTCCTAGTCTCCACCCACTCGGGGCCGACCGCCTCTGGACAGCGATTCCGGATCGCATCGATTGCGCGATGACGCTATCTGCCGGGTGGGGTGCACGCCCCGCGAGACGATCCTGAAGTCGAGGGTCGATGCTCTCTACCCTGGGGCCCATGCGTATCGCGGTCTTCGGAGCCACAGGTCAGGTCGGTCAGGTCATGCGGACTCTGCTCGCCGAGCGGAACTTCCCGCTCGACGACATCCGCTTCTTTGCTTCGGCGCGTTCGGCGGGCACAACGCTGCCGTGGGCGGACGGCGAGGTGACGGTTGAGGATTCGGAGACGGCCGACTTCTCCGGCATCGACATCGCGCTCTTTTCGAATGGAGCGACCGCGAGCAAGGCCTACGCGCCGAAGGTTGTCGCGGCCGGCGCGACCGTCATTGACAACTCCAGCGGTTGGCGCAAGAACCCGCAGGTCCCCCTCGTCGTCAGCGAGGTCAACCCTGGCGACCTCGACGACATCCCGCTGGGAATCGTCGCAAACCCGAACTGCACGACGATGGCGGCGATGCCCGTCATCAAGCCCCTTCACGACGAAGCCGGACTCATCGGTCTGCGCGTCGCGAGCTACCAGGCCGTTTCGGGTTCGGGCGCCAAGGGCATACAGGAGCTCGACTCGCAGCTGCGCGGTGGGTATGCGGCCGGCGACCCGGCTGGCCTCGCGCTGCGCGGGGACGCGGTCACGCTGCCGACCCCGCAGATCTACGCCTCCCCGGTGGCGTTCAGCGTCGTGCCGATCGCAGGTTCGATCGTCGACGACGGCAGCCGCGAGACCGATGAGGAGCAGAAGCTGCGCAATGAGTCGCGCAAGATTCTGCATATCCCTGACCTACGTGTCTCCGGCACCTGCGTGCGCGTGCCGGTGTTCAGCGGTCACAGCTTGGCGATCCACGCCGAGTTCGACCGCGACATCACCCCCGAGCGCGCCCTCGAGCTGCTCCAGGGCGCCAAGGGCGTCACGGTCACGGAGGTGCCCAACCCGCTCCAGGCGACGGGCGCGGACGACGTCTTCGTCGGCCGGGTCCGGGCTGACCAAGCCTCCCCCGAAGGCCGCGGCCTGGCATTCTTCGTCGTCGGGGACAACCTGCGCAAGGGTGCCGCGCTGAACACGGTCCAGATCGCCGAGGAGTTGCTCGCCCGCCGCTGAGCGACGGAGCCGGCCACCCGGGGCGTCCCTGGCCCGCGTCGGCCAACTCGCCCCGGGCAGTCCCTCACAGCCAATCCCGTGACTTGAAAGCCGCGAAGAGGCCGGCCGACAGCACGATGATGAGCACGACACTCATCCACAAGCCGGTGGTCTGCGAGAAGCCGGGATAGGGCACGTTCTGGCCGAACCAGCCGGTGATCGCGGTCGGCACGGCGATGATGGCCGCCCAGCTGGCGAGTTTCTTCATCACGGTGTTGAGGTGGTTGTCGGTCAGCGACAGGTGCGTCTCGAAGAGCGTGGTCACCATGTCCCGCAGCGACTCAGTCCACTCCGCGGCGCGCAGCACGTGGTCGTACAGGTCGCTGTACTCAGCGTCGAGTTCGGCCTGGCCGGAGAGGCGATGTCGCAGCAGACCGTTGACGACCTCGCGCATCGGCAGGACGACCCGCCGCAGCTGCACGAGGTTCTTTCGCACCCCGTAGACGACCTGGAGGAAGTCCCGACCGGCCAGGCGATCCTCGAAGAGGATGCTCTCGAGCTCTTCGATGGCGTCGTCGATCTGCTGGATCGTGTCGAAGTGCCCGTCGACGATCACGTCGAGCAGCCCGTGCACCAGCGCGCCGACCGCGTGCGCCGTGAGGTCGTAGTCCTGCTCCCACCGCCGCACGACCTCCAACATGTCGAACTTGTCGTCGAGGCGAACGGTCACCAGCGCCCGCGGGAGGACGTAGCCCGACACGCGGCTCAGCGACAACCGGCCCCCGCGGGTGGCGGCCGAGCGCGCGGCCAGGTCTGTCGCCATCGCGTCGGCGTCTTCGGGCCCGCGCGGTGTGGGCAGGTCCAGCGTGGTCGCGTACGTCTGGAAGAAGAGGTGTCCGGCGTGCCGCGTCACCTTCGGCCGCTCGTGGGGGGCCATGGCGTCCTCGACCGAGCGGGGGGACAGCCCCAACTCGGAGACGAGGCGGGTGAGATCCTCCTGCGTCGGGTTCACCAGATCGACCCACACGAGGGTGTCGGGGTCTTCGACGGCGGCGACGAGCCGGTCTGCGGCGATCTCGCGGGCGATCACTTCGCCGGCTGCCCAGATCAGGACAGCCTGAATGCACTGTGCGCTCACTCGCCCTACTCTCCACCCTCGTTTGGCCGAAAGTCGCGACGCCACCCGCGCGCCACGATGCCTAAGGCCCGCCCGTGTCGGATTCGACACGGGCGGGCCAGCGGCGGTCACGCCTGGGGTCAGGCGGCCAAGAGGTCGTCGATCTGGTTGATGGCCGATGATGCTCCCTCGACCGCTCCCATGTCGAGCACTTGCTGCAACGCCTCGGCGCTGTCGTACTCGGTGCGGCAAACGGCCTGGGTGCCGCCCTCGTGCGTCCTGAACGTGTAGGCGTTGTGCGAGACGGGCAGGTCGGGGTTGGGCGTGAACTCCTCGTCGGCGAAACCATCGTCGAAGGAGAAGGAGCGGGGCTCCTCGACCTGGGTCACCTGCCACCAGCCGAAGTGCCGATCACCCTGTGGGCCGGTCATGAAGTAGTGCACGCGACCACCGGGGCGCAGGTCGTGCTCGACGACCGTCGCGGGGTAGGTGGGCGGGCCCCAGACCTTCTCCAGTTGGCGCGGGTCGGCGTACACCTGCCAGACCCGCTCCGGCGTGGCGGCGAACTGCGCAGTGATCGTCAGGGTGAGGGCATCGAGGTCGTGGGTAACGTCGGTGACGGGCATGGATTGGTCCTAACTGATCGGGGGTTGTCCGTGATCGGGTCGGTGGAGACGGATGGAACTGGTGAGCCAGGCGCGTCGGCGCGGTCGCGCGCATCTGATCAATGCGAGCTGGGCGAGTCTGCACCGGGCGCGCCGGCGGGGGCAGGTGGTGGTGGGTCGAGACCGAGGAGTTCGTCGATCCGGGCGATCCGCCCCCGCCACACCGCCTCGAGTTCGGTGAGCAAGGCAGCGACGGATCGCACAGCCTGGACGTCGCCGGTCGCGAGCTGCTCGCGACCGCGCCGGCGCTTGGCGAGCAGACCGGCTCGCTCGAGGACAGCCACGTGCTTCTGAACCGCGGCGAAACTCATGTCGTACGACGCGGCGAGCGCCGAGACCGAGTGCTCCCCGGCGAGCACCCTGCGCATGATGTCGCGCCTGGTCCGGTCGCTGAGGGCGTGAAACAGGGCGTCCGCCCGGTCTGCGTCCTCATCGCTCATAGGAGCAATATACAACCATTCGGTTGTGTGTTGTCAACCCCGCATCTCGTGATGCCCCGGGGCCCGCCAGCGGCCAAGATCCGCAAGTTCGAGCTGCGGGGTGGGCTCGCGGCCCAGACTGCAGGAGCGACCCCCGTGAGCCTTAGGCGGTCCCGGACCCGACCTCCGACAAGATCTAAGAGGCGAGCCGCCCTCCTCGGAACGCACGGGCCCCATTTCACCGGCATGAAGGAGCTGACCATGGCAGGACTCGACCACGTGCTCGTCGTCGGAGCGGGCGCGATGGGTTCGCAGATCGCGATGGTCTGTGCGCTCTTCGGCCTGCAGTCAACCGTCACCGACGTGAGCCAGGATGCGCTCGATCGCACGTCGGCGCAGCTGCGGGCGCGCATGGATCGCGATGTCGCCAAGGGCCGGCGCTCGCGGGCGGACGTCGAGGCCGCCTTCGAGCGGCTCGCGCTGACCACCGATCTGAGCGCCGCGGCGGCCGATGCCGACTACGTCATCGAGGCCGCGGTCGAGAAGCTCGACGTCAAGCGCCGTCTCTTCACCGACCTCGATCGGGCCACCCCCGAGCACACGATCCTCGCGACAAACTCCTCGAGCATCGTCTCCTCGCGGCTCGCCGACGCCACCGGCCGACCCGACCGGGTGTGCAACCTGCACTTCTTCAACCCGGCGCTCGTCATGGCGTGCGTCGAGATCGTCCGCGGACCGCAGACCAGCGAGGCGACGATCACGACCTCGGTCGCTCTCGCAGAGCGACTCGGCAAGACCCCCGTCATCCTGCGCAAGGAGATTCCCGGCTTCATCGCCAACCGGATCCTGAACGCGGTCCGCGACGAGGGCATCGCCCTGCTGGAGGCGGGGATCGCCGACGTCCCGGACATCGACACGGCCTGCCGCACCGCGCTCGGCTACCCGATGGGTCCATTCGAGCTGATGGATCTCACCGGCATCGACATCGGCTATCTCACCAAGGTGGACCGGTTGGAGCAGTCCGGCGATCCGGCGGACGCCCCGAGCGCCAGCGTCACTACGCTCTTCCAGCGTGGCGAGCTGGGCCGCAAGACCGGCCTCGGCTGGTATCGCTACGACGA
>JAUNUZ010000122.1 GCA_030537915.1 Micrococcales bacterium | reverse complement strand
GCTGCGGTCGTCGCTGCCTTGACCGGCGGAGCTCTCCGCGCCAGGCGCGGCCGAGCTCGTGGAGGTAGGCGACTGGCTGGGCGTCGTCGCGGGCGTCGCAGCGGTCGGGCTGGCCGAGGCGCTCGTCGTCTGCGGCGGCGTGCTCGATCCGCACGCGCTCAGGAGCGCGGCTCCCGCGACGAGGGCGGTGACGCACAGCTTTCGGCGGAAGGGCTGGCGGTCGGTCATCATGGCGTTCGTCCTCGCTCCGGTTGGTCGACCCGTACCGGTCTCGTGCGGTGTGCCCGCCCGTGGCCAGATGGCCGGTGGACGAGGTGAGACCCTGCGCGCGTCTCATCGACCCATTCGCGCACTACCTGAGCAATTTCATCTCGTTCCAACGTATCTCGCGAACGATCTCCAGGCCCTCCCGGACGGCGTCAAACGGTCCACCGTCGGCCTACGGGCGCAAGGCGTTAGGCTGGCGGGCGGCCCGCCGGGGCCGCGGCAGTGACGCAAGACACGTGACCATACGCGAGCGAAAGTGGGTGGCCGGATGCCGGCGATCGTCCTGGTCGGAGCCCAGTGGGGCGACGAAGGCAAGGGCAAGGCAACGGACCTGCTCGGCGACCGCATCGACTACGTCGTGAAGTTCAACGGCGGCAACAACGCGGGCCACACCGTCGTCATCGGCGACGAGAAGTACGCGCTGCACCTGCTCCCTAGCGGCATCCTCACCCCTGGGGTCACCCCGATCATCGGCAACGGCGTGGTCGTCGACCTCGGCGTGCTCTTCACCGAGATCGACGCGCTCGAAGCACGCGGGGTCGACACCTCGCTGCTGCGCGTCAGCGCGAATGCGCACGTCATCCCCTCCTACAACACGATCCTTGACCGTGTGAACGAGCGCTTCCTCGGCAGCCGCAAGCTCGGCACCACCGGTCGCGGCATCGGCCCGACGTATGCCGACAAGATGTCGCGCGTCGGCATCCGCGTCCAGGACCTCTACGACGAGTCGATCCTGCGTCAGAAGGTCGTCGCCGCGCTTGCCGTAAAGAATCAGGTGCTCGCCAAGATCTACAACCGGCGCGCCATCGACGCGGACGCCATCGTGCAGGAGCTGCTCTCGTACGCCGAGCGGCTGCGTCCCATGGTCGCCGACACATCTTTGGAGATCAGTAAGGCGCTCGACGCAGGCAAGACCGTCCTGTGCGAGGCGGGCCAGGCGACGCTGCTCGATGTCGATCACGGCACCTACCCCTATGTGACCAGCTCCAACGCGACATCCGGAGGTGCGTGCACCGGTGCCGGGCTGCCGCCGACCCGGGTCGACCGCGTCATCGCGGTCCTCAAGGCGTTCACGACCCGGGTCGGGGAGGGGCCGTTCCCGACCGAATTGACCGACGAGGTCGGAGATGAGCTGCGTGAGATCGGGCGCGAATTCGGCACCACCACGGGGCGACCGCGCCGTGTGGGCTGGCTCGACGTGGTCGTCGGCCGGTACGCCTACCGCATCAACGGCGTGACCGATTTCGTCCTGACCAAGCTCGACAACCTGGACACGTTCGAGCACATCCCGGTCTGCGTCGCCTACGACGTCGGCGGCGTGCGGCACGACGAGATGCCGGTCAGCCAGTCCGACTTCCACCACGCGACGCCGATCTACGAGATCCTGCCGGGCTGGCAGAGCGACATCAGTGGATGCCGCACGTTCGAGGAGCTGCCGGCGACGTGCCAGGATTACGTGCTCTTCGTCGAGAAGGCGATCGGCGCACGGATCTCGGCGATCGGCGTCGGACCAGGGCGTGACGAGATCATCCAGCGATACCCGTTGACGGGGGAGTGACGTGGCAGGGCAGGTTCAATCGGTCCCGGACCATACCGGGCAGACCGATGCCGGCGCAGACGCCGGCGGCGCGGATACGGGCGATTCAGACTGGGTCTCGCGGCTGGCCGACGAGGTCGTGCAGGACGCGACCCGTCGCCAGGGGGGCACGCTGAGCCGGCCCATCGTGTGCGCCTCCGGTCTGAGTCCGAGCGGGCCGATCCACCTGGGCAATCTGCGCGAGGTCATGGTTCCGCACTTCGTCGCCGACGAGATCGCGCGGCGCGGGATCGCGGTCGAGCACATTCTCAGTTGGGACGACTACGACCGGTTCCGCAAGGTTCCCGGGCAGATCGATGGTGTGGACGCCTCGTGGAGCCGTCACATCGGCCGGCCGTTGACGAGCGTTCCGGCGCCGTTGGGCTCCGCCTATCCGAATTGGGCCGAACACTTCAAGGCGCCCATGAAGGCGGCCCTGGACATGATGGGCATCACCTACCGCGGCATCAGCCAGACCGAGCAGTACACGAGCGGCGCCTATCGCGAGCAGGTGCTCCACGCGATGCGCGAGCGCGCGCATATTGACGGGGTGCTCGACAGTTTCCGCACCAAGCAGATCGAGCCCCTGAGCGATTCGCCACAGCCGGTCGGCTCGCCGGGATCGGCCCACGCGGATGCGGACAGTGCGCGCGCCGCGGAGCTGGCGGCCCAGGGGTCGGGAGCGGCCGAGGAGGACGACGGGTCGCAGGGTGGCGCCTACTACCCGTTCCGGCCCTACAGTCTCGCCTACGGCACGGACGACACCCGCGTGATCGCCTACGACGACGACACGACCGAGCTCACCTACGTCGCGACTGGACCGCAGCAACAGCAGGTCACCGAGACGATGCGCCTGGACGAGGACTTTCACGGCAAGCTCGTGTGGAAGGTCGACTGGCCGATGCGATGGGCCTATGAGGGCGTCAACTTCGAGCCCTCGGGGGTCGACCACCAGTCGCCGGGATCCTCGTTCGTCGTCGGGGGCCGGCTCGTCAAGGAGATCTTCGGCGGCGAGCAGCCGATCGGCCCGATGTACGCCTTCGTCGGTTTCGCAGGCATGGCGAAGATGAGTTCGAGCCGAGGCGGCGTGCCGACACCCGCGGAGGCCCTCGCGATCCTCGAACCGCCGGTGCTGCGGTGGCTTTACGCACGCCGCCGCCCCAATCAGTCCTTCAACGTCTCCTTCGACGCCG
Source organism: Micrococcales bacterium (assembly GCA_030537915.1). Lineage (GTDB taxonomy): Bacteria > Actinomycetota > Actinomycetes > Actinomycetales > Dermatophilaceae > Kineosphaera. The sequence continues at coordinate 4,084 of JAUNUZ010000122.1, read as the reverse complement.
ACCTCCTGCGCCTGTATGACGAGTGGGATGCCCTGGGCCGCAAGATTGCTCAAGGGACGGCTCAGCCGGCGGACCGCGCGGCGCACGCCCGCAGCGTGCGGACCGCCGGGCGCGAGCTGACCGCGACCCCCAAGCCCGTCCCTTACCGTGCGCTGACCTCCATCGTCGACATCACCGGTGGCCATCCCGAGCAGACCCTACGCATCCTGGAGGGTTTCGACGTCAACGGGAGGGTGAGCAGTCTCGATGACGTCCGGCCTCGGCTGGACGGCGCGAGCACCTGGGTGCTCACGGTGCTGCCGCCAGAGGACCGCACCCGCGTGCGGACCGAACCCGATGCGCAGCTGCTCGCCGAGCTGACATCCGACCAACGCGAATCGCTCGACCTGCTCGCCGCCGGACTGGAGGACAACTGGTCGCTGGACGGCCTGACGAACCTCACCTATGGCATCCCCAAGGTGCGGGCCGGCTTCGAGATCACCCAGAAGAAGTTGCCCGCCGAGGTCAAGAGAGCCCAGCGAGAGCTCTTCGCCCTGATCTACGAGCTGCTCGTGGGATCGCGCACTGGACCGCGACTGCCCACACTCCTGCTCTGCGTCGGCATCGAGCGCACCCGGCGCCTCATCGGTCACTGACCGCGAGCCTCCCCGGCTCCCGTCCCGACGGGAATACGCCCTTGCGAGCCACGAGACGTCGGCCGTCGGCGATGAGGGTGGTGCTCGTGGGTAGCAGGGGGATCAGGCAGGGCGCAGGATGTGCATCCGCTGCGCGGCGCGCGTCAGGACGACGTAGAGGATGCGCACCCCGCCAGGGGACGTCGCCGTGATCTCGTCGGGGTCGAGCACGACGGTCGCGTCGTACTCCAAACCCTTGGTCGACAGCGGGTCCACGACGACGACCCGCCTCTGCAGGTCTGGGCTGAGACAGGCCTGCGCCCGCCGCGCGACGGAATCCCACCGCGAGGGCGTGACGATCGCGATCTCGCCGTCGACCTCATCAGCGAGTTGGCGCACCGTAGCATCGAGTTCGGCTTCGATGTCGGCTGCTGGGAGAACGCGGTCGACCGGTTCGACGCCGGTGTCCCGCACCGCGACGGGGATGTCGGCGTCCGGCACCGACGCGCGGATGACTGCGGACGCGTGCTCGAAGATCTCGCGGCTGTTGCGGTAGTTCGTCTCCATGTGGAAGTGCCGTCGACCGTGGGAACCAAACGCCTCGTCGCGGGCCCGTGCCGCCTCCTGCGCATCGGACCAGGAGGCCTGCGCGGCATCACCGACGACTGTCCATGACGCCCATCGGCCGCGCCGCCCGACCATCCGCCACTGCATGGGTGACAGATCCTGGGCCTCGTCGACGAGCACGTGGGCGTATTCGGACGGCGACTCGATCCGGCCGTGCAGCAACGCGTCTCGCGCAGCCGTCGCGTCGAGGTGAATTCCGGCCCGGGCGTGCCCGGCCTCGCGGCGCTGTCCGGCGGCGAGCCGTGCGCTCGCGGATTCGCCCCCGCGCAGGTGCCCGGCGGCGACCGCCGCGTCGTAGGCGTCGTCGACTTCTTCGACCTGGTAGAAGCCCTGTTCGCGCTCTACCACGGGGAGCAGCCCGAGCCGCGGCGAGAGATCGTCGATGAGGGCGGCATCGGCCACGGACCAGGATCCCGCTGCCAAGGCGGTGCGCATCGAGACGCTGAGGGCGTCTGCCTCACTCTCCGACAGCACCCCGACGGCATAACGTTGTGTGCGCTCCGGATCGGCGAGCCACAGCAGGACCTCGCGCGGGTCGATGGGGCGCCACCAACGGGCAAGGAAATCCTCGACGTCGAGGTGTTCCTCGAAGGTTGCGAGGAACTCCTCGGCGTCGCTGCTGTGCACGCCGGGCAGCGTACGCATCTGCCCCCAGGCGGCTCTCGCGAGCGTTGCCAGCATCGCGGGGGTCGAGTGGTTGCGCGTGTGCCGGCGCAGCACCTGGGCGCGGGCCCGATCCAGCTCCGGGGTGCGTAGGTGGATCGCGCGGCCGCCGACCATGGCGCGCAGCTCTCGCGGGGAGCCGGGGATGACATCGCGGGCCGCCCGCGCCAGCACACGGCGGATCCGCAGCGAACCCTTCAGGGCGGCGACATCCGGCGGGTCGAGCCGAGTTGCGGTCGTGACGTCGAGCAGGTCGCCCAGGGACCGTAGGGTGACGGACTCCTCTCCCAGTGAAGGCAACACGCGCTCGATATAGGCCGTGTAGGCCGATGACGGCCCGATGACCAGGATCCCACCGGTCTCGAAGCGGCGCCGATCCGCATAGAGCAGGTAGGCCGCCCGGTGCAGCGCGACGACGGTCTTGCCGGTGCCCGGGCCGCCGGTGATCTCGGTGACGCCGCGCGCGGGCGCCCGGATCGCCTCGTCCTGGTGGGCCTGGATCGTGGCGACGATGTCGCGCATCCGGCCGGTTCGGCTACGGGTCAGGGCGGCGAGCAAGGCGCCGTCGCCGAGGATGACGAGGTCTTGGGGAGCTTCGGTAGCGAGCAGATCGTCCTCGACGCCGATGACCTCTTCACCACGGCAGCGCAACACGCGGCGCCGCACGACGTCGAGGGGCTCTACGGGGGTGGCGCGATAGAAGGGCGCAGCCGCCGGCGCGCGCCAGTCGATGACGAGCGGTTCGTAGTCGTCGTCGCGGACCCCGAGCCGCCCGACATACCGGACCTCGCGCTCGGTCTGGGCCCCGCCGTGTCCGTCGGCGGACGAGCCCGTGCGTCTGCTGACGGATACGTCGTGATCCAAATCGAGGCGGCCGAAGACGAGGCCTTCATGTTGGCGGTCGAGGGTGTGCTGACGGCGGCCGGCGGTGAAGACGAGTGCGTCCCGTTCGAAGAGCCCCGTGATCTCTTCGTCTCGAATATCGCCGGTCCGGTCGGTCCGGCCGCGCGACATTCCCTCCACCTCGACGAGCGCGGCCCGCGCTCGGGCCTTGTCGAGCTCGGCGTACACCCTGTCGACATGGGCCTGTTCGGCAGCGAGCTCCCGGGCGAGGACCTGGGCCGCCTCGTGCTGCACCTGCGTCGAATCGCTGCTCGTCACCCAACCGCCTGATCTCGACACGGACACCGACCCGCAGTTTCGGCGCTCTCCCACGGCCTTCGAAGGAGACGCACCACACAGATGCGGAACCACCAAGCATAAGGCCACGGCGCAGGTTGTAATCGGGTGCCCCGGGCCGCGAACCAGGAGCCGCCTGGCCCAGGCAGACGCGGCCGGCAGCAGGCGCCGAGTGGCAACCGGCGTCGAGTGGCGGCGATCGCGCACAAGTGGTCGAAGAGCATGCCTAGACATCCGCGCGGCGAACGACGTGCTGTCGACGACGAAACAGTGTGGCGCGCCCGGGGGAACCACGACCCCCCGTTTACCTGGGAGTCGAGCTCTGCGGGCGCTGGAGGTGCTGGCTCAGGCTGGCCGTGCCTACGGATCACCGCTCGGCTCGGACGGCTCTCGCCTACGCTGGGCGCCGTGAAGATCCTCGTCGTCGGATCCGGTGCCCGTGAGCACGCCATCGTCAACGCGTTGCGACGGGACCCGCAGGTGCAGGAGGTGCACGCCGCGCCTGGCAACCCCGGCATCGCGCAGGTCGCAACCTGCCACGACGTGCCCCAGGGCATCGAGGACGGCTCGGCCGTCGCGAAGCTCGCAACCCGCCTAGCCGTCGACCTCGTCGTCATCGGGCCCGAGGCCCCCCTTGTCGGGGGTGTCGCCGATGACGTCCGCGCGGCGGGCATCGCGTGTTTCGGCCCGTCGGCGCGAGCCGCCCGTCTCGAGGGCAGCAAGGCTTTCGCCAAGGAGGTCATGGCCGCAGCCGACGTGCCCACCGCGCAGGCCCATGTCTGCACTGATCTCGAGCAGGTCACGGATGCGTTGGACGCCTTCGGTCCGCCCTACGTCGTCAAGGACGACGGGCTGGCCGCAGGCAAGGGCGTCGTCGTCACGGACAACCGCGCTCAGGCCCTGGCGCACGCGGCGCAGTGCCTGGGACGCAAGGTGCCGCCCGGTGCGCCCGCCCCGCAGATCGTCATCGAGGAGTTCCTCGACGGCCCCGAGATCTCGCT
>JAUNUZ010000121.1 GCA_030537915.1 Micrococcales bacterium | reverse complement strand
GCCGTGGCGACACCGGCTCTGATGAGCAGCCTCGGGGCGGGCGTCAACGAGGTCATCTGGGTGACCAGCGCGTACCTGCTCGCCTATGCGGTGCCGTTGCTCATCACGGGCCGGCTCGGGGATCGCTACGGCCCGCGCACGATCTACCTCGTCGGTCTCGTGATCTTCACGGCATCATCGTTGGCCTGCGGGTTGACCGGCTCGATCCAGGGGCTCATCGTGGCGCGCGTCGTGCAGGGTTTGGGGGCATCCCTGATGACGCCGCAGACCATGGCGGCCATCACCCGGCTCTTCCCGGCGCACCAGCGCGGCCAGGCCATGGCGCTCTGGGGCGCGGTCGCCGGAGTAGCCACGCTCGTCGGGCCGGTCCTGGGCGGGATCCTCATCGACTCGCTCGGCTGGGAGTGGATCTTCTTCGTCAACGTGCCGGTCGGCATCGTCGCGTTCGTGCTCGCGGCTCGGCTGGTGCCGAGCTTCGAGACGCACCCGCACAAGTTCGACTGGCTGGGCGTGGTGCTCAGCGGAGCGGGGCTCTTCTGCCTCGTCTTTGGGATCCAGGAGGGCAACACCTACGACTGGGGCACCATCAAGGGACCGATCTCGGTCTGGGGCCTGATCATCGTCGGGATCGGCTTGCTCGGGGTCTTCCTCTGGTGGCAGCGCGTCAACCGCTCCGAGCCGCTGCTGCCGCTCGAGCTTCTCGCCGACCGCAACTTCGCCGTAGCCAACACCGCTATCGCCGTCGTCGGCTTCACGGTGACGGCCATGCCGTTTGCGCTGATGATCTGGGCGCAGTCCGCGCGCGGCTACTCTCCGACCCAGGCAGCGCTCATCAGCGCGCCGACGGCCCTGGTCACGATGCTGCTGGCCGCCCGTGTCGGCAAACTGGTCGACAAGACCCACCCGCGCATCCTCGCGACGTTCGGCTTCCTGCTCTGGGGTCTCTCGCTCGGGCTCTTATCGCGGATGCTCGACCTGACGACCCCGGTCTGGGCCATCTGCATCCCCATGGCGCTGCTCGGCGTGGCCAACAGCTTTGTCTGGGGTCCGCTGTCGACGGCCGCGACCGGCAACTTGCCGCTGCTCAAGGCCGGCGCCGGCGCGGGTATCTACAACACGACGCGACAGATCGGATCGGTTATCGGCAGCGCGGGCGTCGCCACCGTGATGGAGGCGCGGATCGCCGCGCGTCTGCCCGGTGCGGGTAGCTATGCGGCATCGCAGGCGCCGGGCGCAGCCCTTCCCGAGTTCGTGCGCGCGGGCCTGTCCCAGGCGATGTCCGACACCATGCTCGTCCCGGCGCTCGTCATCGGGGTGGCGAGCCTGGTGACGCTCTGTTTCGAACTGCCGCGCCACCAGGCCCGGTTCGGTCGGCACCGCGCGGGTCCCCAGCGCGCAGCGGTAGCGGCGTCGTCGGCGTGAGCGTCGCCGGCGAATCAGTCGCCGCCGATGCCGGTGCGCTCGACACCTTCGACGATCCAGCGTTGCAGGAAGACGAACATCAGCACGAGCGGCAGGATCGCGACGAGCGCGGCCATGAACAGCTCCGAGAGGTTCACCGATTGGGCGGTGAGGAAGGTGGACAGGGCGATCTGCACGGTCCACGCCGACTGGTCCTGGGCGATGACCAGCGGCCATAGAAAGGCGTTCCAGGAACCGATGAAGGTGATGGTCGCGATGGCGGCGGCGAACCCTGCCGAGTTCGGCACGACGACGCGCCAGAAGGTGCCCCAGTAGCCGAGCCCGTCGATGAACGCCGCCTCCTCGATCTCCTTGGGAAAGCTCAAGAAGAACTGCCGGAACAAGAACGTGGCCAGGGCCTGGAACAGGCCGGGCACGATGAGGCCGCGCAGGGTCGACACCCACCCCAGCGTGGACACGAGAACGAAGCTCGGCACGAACGTGACTGCCGCGGGGATGAGCAGCGAACCGGTGATGACGTAGAAGACGACATTGCCCCACCGGTAGGGGATGCGGGCCAGGCCGTAGCCGGCCAAGCCGGACACGACGAGCACCCCGACGGTCTGGGTCACGGCGATGAGCAACGAGTTGAGCAGTGCCCGCGCCATGGGCACCGCGGGATCGCTGAAAAGCATCGAGATGTTGCCCCATTCCCAGGTAGGCGGCAGCAGGTGCCATTGCGGGGCGGTGATCTCCTGCTCGGTCATCAGGGCGTTACGAAGCAACAGGTAGAACGGCAACAGGAAAAAGCTCGCCCCAACAATGAGCACGGCATATCGGGCGAGCGCGCCGAGTCTGGCCCCGCGAGAGCGATCGACGACGGCCACGTCAGTCCCCCTGCCTGGTGACGATGCGATTGAACAACAATGCGATCACGGCGATGAGCGCGGTGAGGATGATGGCCCCGGCGCTGCCGTGGCCGAAATCTTGGCCCTGCCCGAGCGCGGTGTAATACAGGTAGACCAGTGGCGGCCGGGCGTAGGGCGGATAGGTGCCGAACGTCGAGAGGATGTTGAAGAACTCATCGAAGGCCTGGAAGGCGTTGATGAGCAACAGCAGCAAGACCGCCGTCGAGGTCGGCCGCAGTAGCGGGAAGATGATGTGCCGGAATGCCTTCCACCCGGTAGCACCGTCGATGGCGCCCGCCTCGTAGAGCGTCGGCGAGATGCGCTGCAGACCGGCGAGGAACAAGATCATGTAGAACCCGACCTGCAGCCACAGCCGGGCCGAGACGATGACCAACCAGTACCAGGGCGGGTCGGTAACCGAGAGCCACGGCACCGACTCGATGCCGAACCAGGCGATCACGGTGTTGGCCAACCCGAAGCGCACCCCGGAGAAGATCGACATCTTCCAGATGAGTGCGGCCACGACGTACGAGCATGCTGTGGGCAGGAAGAACACCGACCGGAAGAACGGCTGCGCCACTCTGGTGCGCGCCACCAGGACCGCTGTGGCCAGCGACAACGCGAAGGTGGTGGGGACGATGAAGGCCGCGAACACGACGAAGGTGCCCAAGCTGGAGCGGAAGTTCGGGTCGCTGAGCATGTCGACGTAGTTGCCGAAGCCGACCCTCGTCGTGGGCGTCACCGTGTTGTAGGCGCTGAAGAACGACAGGTAGGCGCTCCACACGATCGGCACGTAGATGAACAGCAGCAGCCCGAGGAAGAACGGGCCGACGAACACCCAGAACCACAGATTACGGTTCTCCCGGCCGAGCATCCGACGGCGCAGGCCCGGGCTCGGCCGGGCCTGCGCCAGCGCCGATGTCATCGCGGTGGTGATCCGATCAGCCGGCGATGCGGGCGAGTTCGGCGTCGACGACCGTCTTGACCTTGGTGATTTCGGCGGCCGGGTCCGCGCCCTCCTTGATGATGCGCGTCATCATGTCGCCGAACGCCGAGCTGCACTTCGGGGTCCACAGCAGGGGGGTCTGAGCGTGGCCGTAGTCGGTGGCGAACTTCGCGGCCTGTGCCGCCGGGCCCGAGCTGAGCTTGGTCGCTTTGGCGATGAGGCTCGTACGGGCGGGGATGTGGAAGCCGTAAGACTGCGCCCAATCGAGCTGCCTGTCGGTCTGGTCGACCCACAGCCACTTCACGAACGCCTTTGCGGCCTCGACATTGCGGCCTTTGGCGAACACGCACGATCCGTAGGCTCCGATGGGCACCTCGGGCTCGCCGCCCGACATCGCCGGCCACGGCAGCACGCCGTAGTCGCCGGGCAGCGCCTTCTCGATCGCGGGCAGCGTCCACAGGCCGGTGAACTGCATGGCGGTCAGTCCCTGCGTGAACGCGTCGGGTTCGGACCAGTCCTTCGGCGCACCGAGCAGCAGCGACCCGCTCTGGAACAGCTCGCGCAACTTGGCGAACGCGGCAGCAGCCTTGAGGTCGCCGAAGCCGAAGGTGTTGTCGGCGCTCAGATAGTCCAGGCCGTTGACCCACAGCATCGGCCCCCCGAGGATCGAGACACCGCCGTCGTTGCCGACGAACAAACCCTTGACCGACCCGCTCGTCAGCTTCTTCGCGACGGCGATGAGCTCGTCGACGGATGCGGGCGGCGCCACCCCGGCGGCGCTGAGCATGCTCTTGCGGTAGACGAGCAACTGCATGTCGATGACCTGCGGGATGGCGTACACCTTGTCCTGGTAGGTCATCCGTGACAGCACCGAGGCGTTGAAGTCGGACTTCGCCTCACCGAGCAGGTCGGTGAGGTCGGCGACCTGGCCGCCCTTGATCATGTCGATGGTCGGGCCGTTGCCGTACTCGAAGACGTCCGGAGCGCCGTCGGTGAGCAGCGTGGCCACCATCGACTGGTCGTAGTCGCCCGGCTTCCAGGTGACCGTGACGGTCGCATCGGGGTAGTCGGCAGCGTTCTTCTGTGCGGCCTGCTGGGTGCCGGCCTCGCCGTACTGGTGATACCACTGGTTGAGCGTCGGCTTGCTTCCCCCGCCACTCCCGCTGGTGCCGCCCCCGGCAGCGGGCGTCTGGTCGCGGCCGGTGTTGCTCCCGCAGGCAGCGAGCGCTCCCATCGCCGTGACCCCGGCTCCCAGAGAGAGCAGGGTGCGGCGAGTGAGCGCAGGGTTGCTACCCGTGATTTTCCGCGCTGCACGCTTCAACGACGTCATGATGACCTCCGGCAATTTAGGGTGAGCCGAACCTAGCCCCTGCACCAGCCGCTTACACCCCCACCGCCCCCCGCGTCACGCCGCCCGAGGCGAGGGCGGCGCGCACGACGCGCACTGGCATCCAGGCGTCTTCGCGACCGTGCCCGGCGGACACCCCCACTCACGTCGAGGTGATCTTCTAGGCTTGCGCCATGAGCGAGCAGGGACTGCAGCAGGCGAGAGCGAAAATGTCCGAGGCCGGTGTGAGCACCGCGGCCATCGAGGTCTTCAGCCACTACTACGGCGAACTCGAAGGTGGGGCAACTGGACTCATTCTCGAGGACACCATCGATCCGCTGACCGATCCGCCGGTGCTGCAGGACGTCGAGATCTCCTCGCAAGCTGCGGTCGAGGCGCTGGGCAAGACCGTGATCATCAAGCTCAACGGCGGGCTGGGCACCTCGATGGGCATGGCGAAGGCGAAGTCCTTGCTGCCCGTGCGGGACGGCAAGTCCTTCCTCGACCTCGTCGTCGGCCAGGTGCTCGCGGCTCGTCAGGAGCACGGCGCGCGCTTGCCGCTGCTACTGATGAACAGTTTCAACACCCGCGAGGACACCCTTGCCGCGCTCGAGCGCTACCCCACTCTCGCCGTGGACGGGCTCCCCCTCGATTTCCTACAGAGCCGGGAACCGAAGCTGCGCACCGACGATCTCACCCCGGTGCAGTGGCCGCAGGACCCCCGCCTGGAGTGGTGCCCGCCCGGTCACGGCGACCTCTACCCCTCGCTGCTCTCCACCGGCATCCTGGCGACCCTGGTCGAGGCCGGGTTCCGGTACGCCTCGGTCAGCAACTCCGACAACCTCGGTGCCGGCCCCGATGCTCAGCTGGCGGGCTGGTTCGCCCAGTCCGGCGCCCCCTACGCCGCGGAGGTGTGCCACCGAACGGTCATGGACCGCAAGGGTGGTCATCTGGCGGTCCGCAAGAGCGACGGTCAGCTCATCCTGCGCGACACGGCCCAGTGCGCACCGGATGAGATGGACTACTTCACCGACGAGCACCGCCACCCGTTCTTCCACTGCAACAACCTGTGGTTCGACCTGGCGAAGCTACTCGCGGCTCTCACCGAGCGTAAGGGTGTCATCGGTCTGCCGCTCATCCGCAACATCAAGACCGCCGATCCCAAGGACGCCACCTCCCCCGAGGTCGTCCAGATCGAATCGGCGATGGGCGCCGCAGTCGAGGTCTTCGACGGCGCACAGGCGATCTGCGTCCCGCGGCGTCGATTCCTGCCCGTCAAGACGACGAACGAACTGCTGCTGCTGCGCTCCGACGCTTACGACGTGGCGGACGACGGCAATCTGAGGCTCACCGTCGAGTCGGCCCCCGTCGTCGAGTTGGGGTCAGCCTTCAAGAAGATCGACGACTTCGAGAAGCGCTTCCCCGCCGGAGTGCCCTCGCTCAAGGCGGCGAAGGCGCTTCGTGTCGACGGCGACTGGAGGTTCGGGCGCGATGTGGTCGTCGCGGGGGCGGCCCACCTGGGGCCAGAAGGTGGCACGGTGCCGGACGGCGCGCAGCTCGGGTGAGCCGCCGATGCACGAGATCGACGCGAGCAAGATCCCGACAAGCCAAGGAGAGCCGTGCCCGTCGAACCCAGTGAGTGGGAGCGCATCGTCGCGCAGAACCCCGACCACTCCAGGTGGTACATCCAGCGCTTCCGCGACCTCGCATCGGCCGGGGACGACATCGTCGGGGAGGCGCGGCTCGTCGATGCGATGGTCTCGCGGCGTTCGCGCGTCCTGGACGCCGGTTGCGGCCCGGGTCGAGTCGGCGGCTATCTGCACTCGGTCGGCCACGAGGTCGTCGGCGTCGATGTCGACCCCACCCTCATCGCCGCAGCTCAGCAGGACTGTCCCGGGCCGCAGTGGCTGGTGGGCAATCTCGCCGAGCTGGATCTGGCCGATGGGCACCGGGATGGCGACCCTGCGCAGGCCGCGCCCAGCTTCGACGCCATCGTCTGCGCCGGCAACGTCGTGACCTTCATCGCCGCGAGCACGCGCCAAGATGTGCTGCGCGGCTTCGAGCGCCACCTGCGCGTCGACGGCAGGGCGATCGTCGGCTTCGGCGCCGGCCGCGGGTACAGCTTCGAGGACTTCTTCGCCGACGTCGACGCCGTCGGGTTGACCACGGATCTGCTGCTCTCGACGTGGGATCTACGCCCCTTCACGCCCACGAGCGATTTCCTCGTCGCGATCCTGCGCCGCACCTGAGACGGCGGCGCACCCGGCGGCGGGATACGGCCACGGCGGCCGGTCAGGGCAGCAGTTCCAGCAGGCTGTCGGTCACCTCGCGGGTCGTCGCGGTACCGCCCAGGTCGCGGGTCCGCAGGGGCGTCGTCGCGAAGAGCTTCGTCATCGCATCGACGATCTCGGTGGCAGCCTCGGGCTGATCGAGGTGGTCGAGCATGAGCGCCGCGGTCCAGATCGCACCAAGTGGGTTCGCGACATCCTGGCCCGCGATGTCGGGGGCCGAGCCGTGGACCGGCTCGAACATCGAGGGGTGGTCCTTCTCCGGGTTGATATTGCCGCACGGTGCGATACCGA
>JAUNUZ010000120.1 GCA_030537915.1 Micrococcales bacterium | reverse complement strand
GCACAACTCGTAACCCGAAATGAGCTTGGGGTCGATGTCGAGGCCGGCCCAGGCCCCGCGGATTCGGACAGCGACGACTCCCTTGCCGAGCAGCGCCTCCAGGCGCGGCTTCATGAGTGCCCCAAGCTGCCGAGCACGCTCCTGGAATTCGCCGGTGGACAGCATCGCGACGACTTCATGGCCGATCGCCGCGGCGAGCGGGTTGCCGCCGAAGGTCGAACCGTGCGAGCCGGGGACGATGACGTCCATAACCTCGTGGTCCGCCGCGATGGCCGAGACCGGCATGATCCCGCCACCGAGGGCCTTGCCCATGATCCAGATGTCCGGCACGACGTCTTCGTGGTCACAGGCGAACGTCCGCCCGGTGCGCGCGAGCCCCGACTGCACTTCGTCCGCAAGCATCAGGACGTTGCGCCGCGTGCACAGCTCCCGTACCTCGCGCAGGAAGCCGTCCGGTGGGATGAGGACCCCGCGCTCGCCCTGGATCGGCTCGAGGAGAACCGCCACCGTGTCGTCATCGATCTGCGCCTCCAGGGCGCGCACGTCGCCGTAGGGGATGACCCGGAAGCCGGGTGTGTAGGGCCCATAGCCCCGCCGCACGTCGTCCTCGGTGGAGAAGCTGACGACCGTCGTCGTGCGGCCGTGGAAATTGCCGTCCATCGTGAGGATGTTCGCCTGGTCGGGGCGCACGCCCTTGACGTCATACCCCCAACGCCGGGCCACCTTCACGGCCGTCTCGACGGCCTCGGTACCGGTGTTCATCGGGAGAATGACGTCTTTGCCGGTCAGCCTCGCGAGGTCGCGCGCGAACGGGCCGAGCTGGTCGCTGTGGAAGGCCCTGCTCGTCAGCGTCAGGCGGTCCAGTTGGGCGCGGGCTCGGGCCAGCAGGCGCGGGTGCGCGTGGCCGAAGTTCAACGCCGAGTAGCCGGCCAGACAATCGAGATAGCGCTTCCCCTCGACGTCGGTGACCCAGGCGCCCTCACCGCGGGAGAGCACGATCTCCAGCGGGTGATAGTTGTGCGCGGCGTAGGTCTCGACGAGGCGGATGTGCTCCAGCGAAGTCAACGAGCCGGAATTGGTCGAGGTGTCATGCGCAATGGTCATGCACATCTCCTTCAGTGTTCTCGATCGGGGTGCCGGGCGTTCTTCGCGGGCAGACCCCTACCAGCTCCAGCATGAGGCAGTCCTGGCCGCCTCGCGAAAAGTTGACGTGAGCGCGCCGCGGACACTCCTCTTCCGGGCGCCGGCGGGGGTTGGCCAGGTGCTCTGCCGCAGCCGCGACCCGACCACGTCGCCACCGCCGGAACGAGCCAGGCACAATCGTGCTTGTGGCCCTCTTGCTCACCGACGTCGCCGTCCTGCCCCTGCACGGCACCCAAACCCCTTGCGCAGCCAACCACAACCCCGAGGGCGAACTCCTCGACGTGCTCGTGACCGACGGCGTTGTCACCGCGGTCGGACCCGCGCTAGCACGTGGTGGGCACGAGATCGTCGACGGCGGTGGGGTGTGGGCCATCCCGGGCATCTGGGACCAGCACGTGCACTGCCTCCAGGCCGGCGCGGACCGTGGGCGTCTGGACGTCTCCGGCACCGATGCTCCCGACCAGCTGGCGGCGCTCATCGCAGCGGAGATCGTGCGTCTGGATCGCAACGGCGCGGAGCGCGATGCCATCGTGTCCGCGTCGGGCTACCGCAGCGCGACGTGGCCGCGCCTCGCGAGCGTCGCCGAGCTCGACGCCGTCAGCGGCGCCCACCCGGTCATCGCGATCAGCTCCGACTGCCATACCGGCTGGCTCAACTCCGCCGCGCTGCGGCTGCTCGACGTGCCGCCGCGCGAGGGGGTGCTGCAGGAGGCCGAATGGTTCGAAGTCATGGGGCGCCTGCGCGACCTGCCAGCGGTCCGGGCGGCCGGCGAAGAGGGTCTGCGCGCTCTGGTCGGCGACCTCAACGCGATGGGTGTCATCGGCGTCGTCGACATGGAGCATGCCGCCGCCTGGCGAGACTGGCCCGGGCGAGTGGCGGCCGGGGTCGATACCGTGCGCGTGCGGGCCTCGGTCTATCCCGAGCGGCTCGACGAGGCGCTGGCCGCAGGAATGTCGCGCGGCACACCGCTGGACGCGCGTGGCCTCACCGCGATGGGCCCGCTGAAGATCATCTCGGACGGCTCCCTGGGCACCCGCACGGCCTACTGCTTCGACCCCTACGTCGGCGCGGCGGACCTGACCTGTCCCCGCGGCGTCCTGAACTACTCGCAGGAGGAACTGCTCGCGCTGGCGACACAAGCGCGGGGGGCCGGGCTGGAGGTGGCGTTGCACGCGATCGGCGACGCGGCGATCGCGCAGGCCCTCGACGTCTTCGGGGCCACCGGTGCGGCCGGTTCGATCGAGCACGCGCAGCTGGTGCGCTGGCAGGACGTGCCCAGGATGGCCGACCTCGGCGTACGCGCCAGCGTGCAGCCCGCACACCTGCTGGACGACAGAGACCTCACCGCCGCGTGCTGGCCGGGCCGGGAGTCGCGTTCGTTCGCGCTGGCGAGCATGGCCGACGCCGGCGTCGAACTGCGCTTCGGCTCGGACGCACCTGTCGCCCCGGCCGACCCGTGGCTCGCCATCGCGGCCGCGATCCATCGCAGCGCCGACGAGCGCGAGGCCTGGCATCCCGAACAGCACCTCCGCATCGGTGCGGCCATCGCGGCCAGTACCGATGGGTGGGGCACGATCAGCCCCGGACACCCCGGCGACATCGTGCTGCTCGCCCAGGACCCCTTCGGATCACCATCGGACTCGACCGCGCAGATGGCGGCTCGGGTCCGCTCGACGCGACCGTTGGCCACCTTCCTCGGCGGTCGCGTCGTCCACTCCCGATGACAACGCGGACCCGGGTGATCTGCGACCCGCGCGCACATCGCGGTGCCCGAGACGACCCACCCTGGACCGCCTGGCCTTGCGGCCTTGCCGGACTACGACACGTGGGCAGGGCGTGGCACCTATTGAAACGTGACAGCATGCGACGCAGAGAGCTAATCGCAGGTGAGTGAAGGTGAGCCCATGCACGACATCCGCCCGCAAGAAGTCGTCGACCCATGGTCGAGCGAGCAAATCATCACGTGTCACGATAAAAACACAGGTTTGCGTGCGGTGGTGGCCATCGATGACACGACGCTCGGCCCCGGCTTCGGCGGGGTCCGCCTCGGTGAGTACCCGACCGCGCAGGCTGCGATCGTCGAGGCGCAGCGCCTGGCTGCCGCGATGACGCTCAAGCACGCGCTGGCCGAGTTGCCCTACGGGGGAGCCAAATCCGTCATCATGCTGGACGGTTCGGCCCCGACGGGCGCCGCCAGGGAGCGCCTCTTCGCCGCGTTCGGCCAGTTCCTGGCACGCAGCCCCGAGCTTTATATCCCTGGCGTCGACATGGGCACGACGCTGGCCGACATGGTGACGATCAGCGACCAGGGCGTCACCGTCTATTGCGCCGAGCACGAGCCCTCACCGTGGACGGCCCGCGGGGTCCACGCCGCGCTGAGAGCTGGCGCGGCCCATACCCTGGGCACCGATGACCTTGCGGGTGTGCGGATCTCGATCCAGGGAGCCGGCAGCGTCGGCGCCGCGCTGGCCCGACTCGTTGCCGCGGACGGTGCGCGGGTGCTCATCAGCGACATCGACTCCGACCGGGCTGACCGCGTCGCCGAGTCCGTCGACGGCCTCGCCATCGACCCCGGCGATGCACCGTTCGCGCGGTGCGACATCTTCGCGCCCTGCGCGATTGCGCGGGTCGTCACCGCGGATTCCGTCGACCGACTGCAGTGTCGCCTCATCATCGGAGCTGCTAACGACGCGCTCGACTCACCGGCCGTCGCAGACCTCCTGCACGTGGCCGGGATCACGGTCGTCCCGGACTACGTCGCCAACGCGGGCGGCGCCATCCACGAGCACGCGCGAGCGATGGGCTGGGACGAGGAGCGTCTCGCCGAGGACGTCGATCGGATCGGGGAGCGGGTGACCCGCCTCCTGCAGAGCGCCCAGTCATCCAACGAACCGCCCGCGACCGTGGCCGGGCGCCTGGCGGCCGAACGGCTCGCCGCCGCCGGCGACGTCTGAACTTGCCCGGAGCCCGATCAGCCCGCGTGGGGGCGGACGAACCCCTGGAACTGCACGACGAACGGGTGCTTGTCCGCGGCCTTGCCGTTCGGCTTCGAGGGCGGCGTCGGCTCCCCGGAATCCGACGCCGCGGCTCTGCCGGCCTCATCGATGACAGCTTCGATGCGGGCCAGCAGCGATGTGGCCTGCGCTGGGGTCAGCTCGAGCTCATGCGCCTCGAAGGTGGTGGCCTTGTTCCAGACCGCCGGCAACTCCGCGTGGCTCTCGACCGCGGACTGCGCGGCCTGCGCCTGCTCGACCAATCGTGCCTGCAGGTGTGCGGCGCGGCCTTCGCGGCT
This sequence comes from Micrococcales bacterium, assembly GCA_030537915.1. GTDB lineage: Bacteria > Actinomycetota > Actinomycetes > Actinomycetales > Dermatophilaceae > Kineosphaera. The sequence continues at coordinate 2,740 of JAUNUZ010000120.1, read as the reverse complement.
TCGGGTCGGCAGCTCCTCTTGCGCGGGATCGACGAGCCAGAAGCGATCGCGTCGGTTGCCCAGGTGGGCCGCCTCTACGATGAAGCCGTAGGTCGCGAGCTGGCGCAGATGGTAGCTCGTGGCCCCCGAATTCAGATCCAGCCGCTTGGCCAGCGCGGTCGCCGTGGCTGGCCCGTCGGCGCGCAGTGCCGCCAGGATGCGCATCCGGACCGGGTGCGCCAGGCCGCGCAGGCGTTCGGCCGTTGGGATTCCCGCCGGGACCCGATCGGGCGTGGGGGGAGCGGATTCTGCGGGAGGGGGAGTCGGCATCATCGCATCCATCGTGTCCGGGATGTCCTTGGGCGAAGTGCCCATGGACGGGTGGGCGCGGACATCGAGCCGGCGTCTCCCGGAGAATCTCCACACCCCGTTTCACCTGCATGAATATCACACTCTTGGCAATCGCAAAGAACTCACGGGTAACCTGCCGGTGCGCTGACCGGTTCGACGACCTTTCCCCCGACACCTGCACGTGATCCCCTACGACCTGGGCTGCGCCACGGGACACCGCCCCCGAGGATTGCCATCCATGACCCGCTGCTGAGAGCCGCAGGCTCCTCCCAGCTTCGGCGGTTCGGCAGCCGGCTGGTTCAGCGGCCGATGAGCTGCTCGGGGACGTGCATCTGGTAGATCCGGCGGCCGATCGTGCTCCCGAGCACGATGAGCGCGACGACCATCGCCGCGATGAGCGAGTTGGGCGCGAGCCACCCCGTTGTGGCCGCGTAGAGCGCCCCGACGGCGACCGGCCCCAGCGCGGCGAGCAGGTAGCCCACGCCCTGGGCCAACGCCGAGATTGCCGGCACGTCGTGCGGATCGGGTTGGTCGGCGATGAACGTGAGCGCGATGGAGAAGCCCGCGCCCTGGCATAACCCGCAGATCAGCGCGGCAATCGTGGCGGTGACCGGGCCGAGGCCGAAGAGGAACATCGCCACGACCTGCAGCCCGTAGGCGCAGGTGATGAACGCTCCGGCGTGCCGACCCGTCGCGAAGTGTGGCGCGAGGAACGCACCCGGCAGGCCGAAGAGGCTGTACAGCCCGAGGATCGCGCCGGCCGCCGCGGTCGACAGGCCCTGGTCGACGAGTTGGGCCGGCAACCACGTCAGCAGGCTGTAGAAGACCGCGGCCTGCAACGCCATGAACGCCGTGATCGCCCACGGCAGCCGACGCCGGGCGACATGACCTAGGCCCGTCGGCGGGCGAATCGGCGCGCCCGTAGGCCCCCGACGGGCCACGACGATCCACAGCAGGAGGACGACGGCGACGGGGACTGCCCAAACCGCGAGAGCCGTACGCCATCCCCAGCCGGCCCCCTCCTCGAGCGGCACGGTGACCGCCGAGCCGACGGCGCCGCTGATCTGCAGCACTGAGACGTACACGCCCATCATCACGGCGACCCGGGTGGGGAATCGGGCGCGGATCAGCGCCGGCAGGATGACATTGCCGATGGCAATCCCGACCCCGACGAGCACGGCCCCGGCGAAGAAAGCCGCGGCGGCTCCGGCGCTGCGCAAGAGGATCCCGACGACCATGGGCACGAGCAGCCCGGCCATCGTGCGCTCGAGGCCGAAGCGCGCGACCAGTAGCGGCGCCAGGAATGCGAAGATCCCGAAGCAGAGCAGGGGCAATGACGTGGTGGCGCCCGCGGCCGCCGCGCTCAGGTGCAGCTGCGAACTGATCGAGTCCAACGACGGGGGCACGGCAGTGATCGGCGCGCGCATGAGCGCGGCAGCCGCGACAACCGCGGCGATGAGCAGGCCCAGGCCGCCCGCCCTCGCCGCACCGCCTGGGCTGGTGCTGTCGTCGGCGCGCGCTCCGGACACGTCGGGAACGTCGGGCACATTCGGCATGGCCGCCCTCTCCGCCATCGCACCGTCCTCCTCGCTGGTCTGTGACGGCGCCACGATACGGGCGGGGTCGAACGAGGCTGGCCACTGTTCGGCGACCGGACGCACCATGGGCCCGTTGGTCCTGCCCCGCCTAGGGTGTGAGGCGCTGCAATGGGACGGGCGATGAGGACGGGACCATGACGAGTGCGCACGAGCCGTCGGGTGGCCCTACCCGCTGGGGCGATTCGGGGGGATCCGGCGGCGCGCCCGGCTCGGGCGACGAGCCGCGACAGGCGGTCGTCTTCATCCACGGCGTCGGTGATCAACCTCCGATGCGCTCGCTTCGCTCCTTCACCCAGGGCATCGGTCTGCATCGTCTCTTTTCGAGCCCGGACCGAATCACCGACTCGGCCGAGCTGCGACGCCTCAGCGAACCGCCGCGCGAGAATCGGCAAGCCTGCACCGAGTACTTCGAGCTCTACTGGGCCGACCTCGAGCCCGACGGTGACTGGCGGACGACCGTCTTGTGGTACCTGCGACTTCTGTTGCGAAGGGACTGGTGGCGTCGGCGGGGTGGAGCGAAGTTCGCGGTCATCACCTTCCAGCTCCTCGTCGTCGCGGCGGTCGCTCTCGTCGTGTGGGGCGTGGGCGGCGCCTTCGTCCAGGGCGGCTGGGGCGAGCTCGCCGTGTGCCTGGCGAGCTGGCAGGTCGCCGCGGGCGTGATCCTCGGCGTCCTGGGGGCCGTTCTGGGACGCTTCCTGCGCGCCTATCTGTCCGACGCCGCGCGCTACCTGACTCCGCGGCCCGCCAACATCCAATCCCGACAAGCCATTCGCGCCGAGGGCCTGCTCCTACTCAGGCGCCTGCACTCCAGC
>JAUNUZ010000119.1:2960-7176 GCA_030537915.1 Micrococcales bacterium | reverse complement strand
ATAGAAATCCTCGGCGGCACGATGCGCCTCCATGAGGCGTCGGCGACGATGGTGGGTGCCCTCGTCGCTCCCGCTGCCCTCCTCGTAACGCAGCTGCACCCCGAACTGGCCGGCGAGCGACTCCACGGCCTCCACGAAGCTGACGTGGTCGACCTTCATGAGGAAGGAGATCACGTCCCCGCCCTCGTTGCAGCCGAAACAGTGCCAGCGCCCGTGCGCCGGCCGGACGGTGAAGGACGCGGACTTCTCGTCGTGGAAGGGGCAAAGGCCTTTGAGCCGACCTGTCCCCGCACGCGTCAGCGTCACATGCTGCCGCACGACGTCCTCTATCGAGGAGCGCTCCTTGACGAGCTCGACGTCCTCCTCGCGGATGCGACCCGCCACGGACCCACCTCCGTCTGCTCGGCTCTGCTCGGTCCTTGAGTCTAGGGGCCGGGGGTCTAGATGCCGGGCCCGAGCAGGCCTAGGTGCACCAGCGCTCGTGCAGTGACCAGGCGCGAACATCCGAGAGTGAGGCCACCTGATCGATGACGACCCGCAGCCGGGCGTCGTCGTCGCTCGCCTCGTCGAAGTCGGCGCGCAGCCCCGCGTCGAGGCGCGCTTCGGGTGCCGCGCGATAGGCAGCCACGAGATCGCGGACGACATCCTGCTCGGTCTTGCGCAGCGCGATCCGCGGCCCCGACAGCATGACGAAATGGGCGGCCAGCGCCTTGAGCAGAGTGCATTCGGCGCGGGTCGGCGCCGGCACGAGCACGTCCGCGTCGTAGCGGACCAACGGACACGCTCCGTACTCCTGCCGCGTGCCGACGTGGGCGGCGAGGACGAAGCGGCCGATCAGCCGGCTCGTCATGTCCTTGAGCCGGGCCAGCGCACGTCGGCTGCCGTCGTGCTCCAGCGGGACCGCACCGTCGGCGAGCAGCCGCTGGGCGGCCCCGACGAGCTCCGCGTCGGAAAGGCGCGGGGCGTACCAGTCCCGGGCGACGGCGAAGACGTCCGTGAGGTCCTCGGGGCTGGTCAGCACGCGCAGGTCGAGCAGCCCGCCGGTGACCGCGTCCTCGACGTCATGCACGGAGTAGGCGACATCATCGGCCCAGTCCATGACCTGCGCCTCGACGCACCGACGCCCGGGCGGTGCCCCCTGTCGAAGCCAGTCGAACGCTGGCTGGTCGTCTGCGTAGACCCCGAATTTACGTGTGGGCAAAGGACCGCCGCCGAGCGGCCACGGATATTTGGTGGCGGCATCCAGACTCGCGCGCGTCAGGTTGAGCCCCGCGGATCCGCCGTCGTCCCGGAAGCGCTTGGCCTCCAGCCGGGTCAGCAGCCGCAGGGTCTGGGCGTTGCCCTCGAATCCCCCGATGTCGACGCTGAGTTCGGCCAGCGTCGCCTCGCCGTTGTGACCGAACGGAGGGTGCCCGAGGTCGTGCGCCAGGCAGGCCGTATCGACGACGTCGGCGTTGCAGCCGAGCATCCCCGCGAATTCACGTCCGATCTGCGCAACTTCGAGCGAGTGCGTCAAGCGGTTGCGGACGAAGTCGTCGGTGTCCGGCCGCATCACCTGGGTCGTGGCACTGAGTCGGCGCAGGGCGGCCGAGTGCAGCACGCGGGCCCGATCGCGCGCGAAGTCATCTCGGTCCGCCCGCTTGCGCGCCGGATCCTCCGCGACCCACCGCGCCCGGTCGCCAGGCCCGTACAGGCCGCGTCGACCACCCGACCCGGCCCGATCAACACAGGCGCTCGACGCACTCGACCCAGCGGCCTCCGGCACACCGGCAACCGGATCGTCGTGGGTCTTAGGGGGCACTCGGGACACATGTGAAACTGTAGGCCCGTGCGTGCGTCCGGCGTGATCACGCCCTCTTTCACGCCCCCTTTCGAGCACGTAAGGTCGACCCATGCAACGCCATCCCCTCATCACTCCCGCGGAGCTGGCCGCCCGCTTGTCCGGCGGGCCCGGGGACGCACCGCTCATCCTCGACGTGCGCTGGCAGCTCGGGGCCGACGACGGCTATGACGAGTACCTGCAGGGACATCTGCCCGGAGCGGTCTTCGTCGACCTGGAGCGGGATCTGTCCGGGGTGCGCACCGAGGGCGGGGTCGGTGGACGTCACCCCATGCCGACTGTCGACGACTTCGAGCTCGACATGGCCGAATGCGGCGTAGACAACGACCGGCCCATCGTCGTCTACGACGACTCGAACCAGCTTGCGGCGGCTCGCGCGTGGTGGCTGTTGCGGCACTTCGGCAAGTACGACGTGCAGGTCCTCGACGGAGGTATCCGCGCGTGGCGCGCGGAGCGGCACCCCATCGAGTCGGGGCTGCGGATGGTCGAGGAGGGTGACTTCTCGATCCGTCGCTCCCGGATCAACGTGCTCGATGCCGATCAGGCCGCCCTCTACGCCAAGGAGGGGCTGCTCATCGACGCTCGCCCCGCGGACCGCTTCCGAGGGCAGAACGAGACCGTGGACCCCGTCGCCGGGCACATCCCCGGTGCAGTCAACGTCCCGGCCCGCTCCCTCGTCGACGCGGACGGCAGCTTCCACCCGCCGCAGCGGCTTCGCGAGATCTTTGAAGTTGCCGGAATTGACGGCCAGACCCCCGTCGCCGCCTACTGCGGCTCGGGTGTGCAGGCTTCGCACGTCGCGCTCGCCATCGCCGCCGCCGGTCTCGACATCGAGGTGCCCGTCTATATCGGCTCCTGGTCCGATTGGATCAGCGACCGATCCCGACCGATCCAGGTCGACAGCCCCGCCGAGTCGGTCTTCTGACGGCACGCGTCGTGCCCGGCCTGTCAGTCAGCGCGGCACCTCAGCCCCCGGAGACCGACAGCTCAGCCTGCGCGACGGCCGCCGCCTGCTGCTCGTCGAGGTCGCGGGAATCGATCCACCGTTCGGGAAGCACGACGTGGCGGGGCGATCCGGCTCGACCACGCTGCCCCTCGGCAGGCTCCCCGGGCCACGGGTCGTCATCGGGAAGTCGAGAGAGCAGGTCGTCGAGGCTGTCGAGATCCTGCACGAGCGCGAGCTGGTGCCGCACGTCGGAACCGGCCCGGAAGCCCTTGAGATACCAGGCGATGTGCTTGCGGATATCGCGGCACGCCTTCGCCTCGTCCTCATAGAATTCCGCGAGATAGACCGCGTGCCGACGCAACGTCGCACTCACCTGGCCCAGGCTCGGCGTCGCTCGCTGACTCGACCCCGCAAAGGCGGCGCTCAGGTCGGCAAAGAGCCACGGCCGCCCAAGGCATCCACGGCCGACGACGACGCCGTCACAACCGGTGCGCGCCACCATGGCCAGCGCATCCTGCGCAGACCAGATGTCGCCGTTGCCGAGCACCGGGATAGTTGTCACCGCGTCCTTGAGACGGGCGATCGCCTCCCAGTCGGCCTGGCCGGAGTAGGCCTGCGACGCGGTGCGCGCGTGCAACGCGACGGCGGCGACGCCCTCGGCCTCGGCGATGCGTGCCGCGTCGAGGTAGGTGATGTGGTCGGCGTCGATCCCGATCCGCATCTTGATGGTGACCGGAACACCCTTGCGAGACGCCTCCGAAACGGCCGCACGGACGATCCCGCGGAAGAGTTCGATCTTCCACGGCAGCGCGGCACCGCCACCCTTGCGCGTCACCTTGGGGACCGGACAGCCGAAGTTGAGGTCGATATGGTCGGTCCGGTCCTCGGTGACGAGCATCCGCGCGGCCAGCCCGACGGTCCTCGGGTCGACTCCATAGAGCTGGATCGAGCGCGGCGCTTCGTCCGGATCGTGCTCGATGAGCCGCATCGCCTCCGCATTCCGCTCGACGAGTGCGCGGGAAGTGATCATCTCGCTGACGAAGAGGCAATCGGGCCCGGCTTCGCGGCACAGCCGGCGAAACGCCCGGTTCGTGATGCCCGCCATCGGAGCCAAAACGACGGGCGTACCCAGCTCGTGGGGGCCGATGCGTAGCTTCGGCCTGGGCGCGACCGCGCTGGCGGCGAGCTCAGCGGTGGATTGCGGGGCGGTGGTTAGCGTCATGGGGCCCCCATTGTCTCAGCCCAATGCCGGTGCCTGCCTCGGCGCTCCGGTTTGCCGGCCCCGGCACTGCGGACGCCGACTGCTGTCCTGGACCCCGTCCTCGCGGCCCGTCCAGCGCCGCGGCAGGGGCAGATAAGCTGGCTGTGTGCCCGATATGCCAGCTCAGCATCCCGCTTCCGCAGCCACCTCGGCTACGCCCGCACCGGTG
>JAUNUZ010000119.1:0-2950 GCA_030537915.1 Micrococcales bacterium | reverse complement strand
GCTGCTCGGATGCGCCCCCACCGAGCAGGGCCGACCGGATGGTTGCACGCCTAGCGCGACTGCCGCGAGCGGCGAGCGCGCTGGTCGTCCTCGCCCTCGTCGTCGCCGGCCTGCTCGTGGGCGACGTCATCGGAGCTGTCATTGCAGGAGTGGGTATCGGTTGCCTCGCGGTCGTCCTCGCCCTCGCGTGGACCCGGATCACGCTGTCCGAGCGGGCCCTGCGCCTCGCAGTCCTCGTGTTCCTCATCGGCCTGACCATCGTGAGGACCGTCCCGCGCTGAGCGCCGCCCTCAGACGACTGCCGGATCGTCGCGCACCTGCGCGAGCGGCGACGGCCACCACACGTGGCGCCCCACGAGGGTGAATACGGCTGGGATCACAAGGGTGCGGACGACGAAGGTGTCGAGCAGGATGCCGAGTCCGACGATGATTCCGAGCTGCGCGAGCGTGATGAGTGGCAGCACGCCAAGAACGGCGAAGACGGCCGCCAGGACGATACCCGCGCTGGTGATGACTCCGCCGGTCAGCGCCACCGCCCGCACGATTCCCTGCCGGGTGCCGTGTTCGGGCGTCTCCTCCTGCGCGCGGATGACGAGGAAGATCGTGTAGTCGACCCCGAGCGCGACGAGGAACAGGAAGGCGAAGAGCGGCGCCGACGTATCGAGGGCCGGGTAGCCCAGGACGTGCGTCGAGATCCACGAGCCCGCACCGATCGCGGCGAGGGCGGACAGGGTCGTCGCCAAGATGAGCAGGATCGGCGCCCAGAGTGCCCGCAGGAGCACGAAGAGCAAAGCGAGAACCACGCCGAGAATCATGGGAATGAGCAATTTTTGGTCCGCCTGGGCCGCCTGCGCGCTGTCGTAGGCTCGCGCATCCGCGCCGCCCACCATGGCCTGCGCTCCGGCCACGCCGTGAACGGAGTCGCGCAGCTGTGCCACCGTGTCGAAGGCCGCATCGCTGGCCGGGTCGGCATCGAGCACGACACGCCACCGGGTCAGGCCGGTGTCGGACCGGCCCGTCGGGTTCGCCTCCTGCACACCGGGAGTGGAGGTGATCGCCTGCTGCACGGCCGCGGCTGTATCGGTGCGAGCGACGACGGCGCTGGGAGTGGATTCACCCGCCGGGAAGTGTTTGGCCAGCGTTTCGAAGCCGGCCACCGCCTCGGCCTCGACTCGGAACTGGTCGGTCTGAGCCAACCCGACGCGCACCCCGAGCAAGCCCGCCGCGAAGAGTAGGAGGATCGGGAGAGTGGCGAGCAGCACTGCGCGCGGGCGAGACGCGACGAACGCGGCCACCCGGTGCCACCCGCTCGAGGTCGACGGGTCGCGATCGCCATAACGCGGGATGAACGGCCAGAAGAGCTTGCGGCCCGCCAGCGCGAGGGCCGGGGGCAGGACGAAGAGTCCGAAGAGCAGGGCGACGAGCAGGCCGATGGCTCCGGAGAAGCCGAGCAATCGCGTGTTGGGCAGCGTCCCGAAGAGCAGCGCCAGGAGGGCGAGCACAACGGTGACGTTGGAGGCCAAGATCGCCGGACCGGCCGTCCGCACCGCGCGTGCCAGGGCGAGCCGGTGATCCTCGTAGCGCCGCAGCTCCTCGCGATACCGCGAGACGAGCAGCAGCGCGTAGTTCGTGCCGGCTCCGAAGACCAGCACGCTGGTGATGCCGCTCGTCGAGCCGTCCAGGCTGAGGCCGAAGACGGATGCGATCTGCCCACCCGCGACGGCGGCAGTGCGGTCGGCGACCGCGACGACGGTCAGCGGCACGAGCCACAGCACGGGCGAGCGGTAGGTGAGAAGCAGCAGAAGCGCCACGACGGCGGCCGTCGCACCTAGGAGCCGGAAGTCGGCGCCCTCGAACGCGCTCGCGATGTCCGCACCGAAGGCCGGTCCGCCGGTGACCTGCACGGTGAGCCTCTGGGGGAGCCCGTCGGCAGCCGCGCTTCGGACGTCGCGGACGAGCTTGGTCAGGTCGAGCCCGGTGACCTCGGCGCTCAGGGGAATAGTGGAGATCGCGGCCTTGCCGTCCGGGGCCGGGATGACGGGCGGGGGGCCACCCTTGGCCGCGGGAGCGACCGGGACACTGCGATCGATAGCCATGGCCCGCTGGTATGAGGCCGCGGCGGCGGCGAGGTCGGCACGCGTGAGCGCAGCCCCGTCCGATCGGCTGAAGACGGCGATGGCCGGCGCGATTCCGGCGTCCGGGAATTGCGCAAGCGAGTCATCGACGAGGGCCGACTCCGCCTGCGGCGGTAGGCCGTTCGGTGCGGCGTCGCCACCGGTGGGCTGCCCCAACCCCATCAGCACCCCGACGACCACCAGAGCCAGGACGAGTAGCGCCCAGGAGCGACGGCCCGAGACGATCTCCCCCAGACGAGCCCAAAGGCCCACCCTGGGCTTCGCGTGACGTCCCACCCGAGCGTGCACACCGGTGTTGGCTACCCTCATAGCGGGACCTTATCTCATCGATTGAATAATACTAGTATCGAAATGACTCAAGAATCGCCTTAGACTGAGCGCATGCCAGCGTCGCCGCGGGAGCCGAGTCGAGAGCGTCTTGAGCGTGATTTTGCCGACCAGCTCGCGGCGGTCACCAACGTCTCCCACCAGCTCGAGCATCGGTTCGGTGCAACAGCACAGTTGCACCAGAAGGACTTTCGCGCGCTCACCGCCATTTATGTCGCGGAGAACGCCGGTCAACCGCTGACCCCCAGCGACTTAGCACGCGACCTTTCACTGTCCAGCGGCGCGGTCACCTACCTCGTCGAGCGTCTCGTCGCCTCCGGCCACGTCCGACGGGACGCCCACCCCTACGACCGCCGCAAGGTGATCCTCCGCTATGACGACCATGGCCGCGAGGTGGCAGCGGGCTTTTTCGGCCCGCTGGCCGGGCACACGCACTCGCAGCTCGCAGCGCACAGCGACGAAGAGATCGCTGCCGCCATCGCCGTGCT
>JAUNUZ010000118.1:2910-7234 GCA_030537915.1 Micrococcales bacterium | reverse complement strand
ATCGTCCACGAATCGGTCCGCGAGCCCTTGCTCGACAAGGTCGCCGCGGCGTTCGCCACGACGACGATCGGGCCCGGACTCCAAGACCCCGATCTCGGGCCGCTGGTCTCCACGAAGCAGCAGGCTCGTGTGCTCGGGTTCCTCGACGACCTCGGCGGTGGCGAGCTGCGGGCCGGCGGCGCCATCCCCCAGGGCGCTGGAGTCGACGGCGGAGCGTATGTCGAACCCACCCTCATCGACGGCGTCGACCCCTCGTCGCGGATCGCCTGCGAGGAGGTCTTCGGGCCGGTGCTCGTGGCGATGCCGTTCGCCGACGAGGACGAGGCGGTCGCCATCGCCAATGGCACCGACTACGGTCTCCTCGCCGCGGTGTGGACCCGCGACGTCAGCCGCGCGCACCGGATGGCGGCACGCCTGCAGGCCGGGCAGATCTACGTCAACACCTATGGAGCCGGGGGTGGCGTCGAGCTACCCTTCGGCGGATTCAAGAAGTCCGGCTACGGCCGCGAGAAGGGTCTCGAGGCGCTCGAGGCCTTCACCCAAACCAAGACCGTGGTGGTGAAGCTATGAACACACCCGCACAGCTCGTCGCAGTCCTGGGCCCGAGCGGGCCCCGAGTCCTGCGACAGGACGAGGCGATCGCCTACGCCGACGACCTTGGGCTGACGCGCGGAGACGGGTGCTTCGACGCAACGCTCGTCTTCGCCGCCGATGCCGCCACCGGCACGCCGGAGGGGGCCCGGCGCGTCCTGCACCTTGACCGGCACCTCGCTCGATTGGCGCGATCCGCCGCCGGGCTCACCATCGATTCCCCGCCGGCGCACGAATGGTCGGCTCTGGTGGAGGAGGCGCTCGCGCACCCGCAGGCACCTGCGGGGGAGTCGATGCTCAAGCTCGTGCTCACGCGCGGCCGTGAGGAGCGCCCGGGCGGGGTGTTCGGCTACCTCACGGTGACGCCGCTGCCGGCCTCGACGATCGCGGCTCGCACCGAGGGCATCGACGTCGCGACGATGAGCCGCGGCATGGCCTCGGACGCATTCGCGGATGCGCCGTGGCTGCTCGGCGGGATCAAGACGATCGCGTATGCCGTGAACATGGCGGCGAACCGGGAGGCCGTTCGGCGCGGGGCGACCGACGCGCTCTTCGTCTCCAGCGACGGCTATGCCCTGGAGGGCCCGACATCCGCGCTCATCACCCGCACCGGTGCGGAGCTGACGACGACGCCGACCGGCGCGACGGGCGTGCTGGACTCGATCACCATCGAGACGCTCTTCGCGGCGGCGCAGGCGGACGGCTTCACGGTGACCCACCGGTTGATGCGTTCTCAAGAGGTGCCTCACGCCGAGGGCGCGTGGTTGGCCTCGTCGGTGCGTGGTGTCGCACCGATCCGTCGCCTCGACGGTCGCGAGCTCCCCCTCGACCAGGTGCTGACCGCGCGGCTGGGTCGTCTGGCCGGCTTCCCCGGCTGAGTCCAGGGCAGGGCTTGCCAGGTCTCGGGCAGGGCTTGCCCAGTACTTGCGGGTCGCGGGGTCCGGTGCTCAGCCCTTCGGGGCGACGAGGCGCGGCATCCACGCGTTGTAGGCGGCCTGCGCCTTGGGGTTCACCGTCAGCGCACAGCGGCAATAGTCGGCTTCCTCGTCGAAGTATGTCTCGAACGCCATGATGTCGACGTTCTGGCGCATCCAACCGTAGGCGTAGTTGATAAAGGCCGGGTTGTCGCCGCCGGAATCCTCGTTGCCCGCGATGACACCCCATTCGGGAAGGGCGAACTTCTTGCCGTGCTGGCGCGCGAAGGCTCCCCAGTAGTCCCACCCCTGGTCCTTCGTCCGGTGCTTCTCCCAGCCCTTGGCGTCATACGGCGGGCTCCAGTCGTAGGCGTCCATACCGACGATGTCGACGACGTCATCCCCCGGCCAGGCCATGGTCGCGTCCGGCAGGGTGTCGCCCTTGCCTTCGTTGACATTCCAAACGATACGAAGCTGCGGCCCGGCGCGCTTCAACCCCTTGGACGCCCGTCGGAAGGCCTCCTTGAATTCCGCCACGTTGTCCGGATTGGCAGACCACTTCCAGTTGTGGATATTCATCTCCCAGCCGGGCCGCACATAGGCCGTGGGGTACTTCTTGGCGATCATCAGGCCGAGCTGGCGCCAATACTCGTCGTAGGCGCCGTTGGCGGCGTCCGTCAGGTCCCCGTCGTCGGGGATGAGCGGGACCGCGACATTCAGCGTGCCCTTGAAGTTCTTCGGGATCGTGCTCGGCGATAGCCACCAGTCGCCGAGCACGTCCTTCCAGGTGTCCCGCGTCGGAGCGACACCGAGGACGTCCAGCGGTTTGCCGCGTGCCTGCGCGAACGCGGCGTTCTGGTCGGCCATGTGCCCCGCCGACCCGCTGTCCCACATCAGGCCGCTGGGCCGCGAGGGTGGCGCGGGAGTCGGGGCGGGCGCCGCAGTGGTTGCCTGGGTCGTCGGAGTTGGCTTGGGGGCCGGGCCACCGCCGCAGGCTGCCGTGAACAGAACGGCACCCGTGGCGAGTGCCGCGCATACAGCTCGTGCCCGAGCGCTACGCGCTCCCTTCATGCGAACACACCTTCCAGATCCCGAGAATCGACACCGGCGGGCCAGGGAATCAAGATGCGTGCGTGACAAGCGACAGCGGCCCCCCGGACAGCCATACCTTAATGCAACGTCAGGGCGCCCCTGTGGTTCCGCGGGTGAGGCACGACACCTCCCCGGCTCGCCTCTGACGGGCGTAATCCACAGGTGACCCGGTGACTCGTGCCCTTCCACAGGCAGAGCCCGCAGCGGCCGCGCGCGCGACGGCGCCATTCATAGCCTCGCAGGTGACTCAACCTTCTCGACTTGGGAGCCTCCGTGCCGCTGTCCTTGAGACTGCTCGCGATATGCCGATCGTGCGCGTCGCGCCGCGCCTGGCGCAGACCGGGGGTGCTGCTGCTGGCCTGCGTGCTCGGTGTGGCGGCGTTGACGTCGGCGGACGCGCTCGACTCGCCGCCCGCCGCGCCGACGGCGGCCATCTCGGCCTCCGGCCAGGCATCATCGCCGGGACCTGCTTCGAGCCAGACCGCCCGAACCTCCGGACTGGCTTGGCATTCAGGCGTCTTCAGCCACGCAGCGGACCGCACGGTGCAATTCCAGCGAGCCCGTGGCCGCCCCGTCGACGTCCTTGCCGTCTTCCCCACCCGCGACTCGTGGGACACCATCCTGCAGGACTGGTGGATGAGTCCGACCGCGGTGCCGCGGGGCTTCGCGGGCACACTAACCGTCGGCGCCCCACTCTTCCCCAGCGACGGTTCGCTGGACAGCGCGGCCGCGGGCGGCGACAGCGCGCGCTGGGAGGAACTCGGCCGACTCATCGCGACGCGATATCCCGACGCTTGGGTGCGCCCTGGCTGGGAGATGAACATTCCGAACTGGCCGTGGGCCGCGACACCGGACAACGTCGAGTCCTACAAGTCCGCCTTCCGACACGCCGCCATCGGGCTCAAGCGCGGCGGGCCCGGTTTGCGAATCGTGTTCAACCCCAACGAGGGACGCGGCGCGTCACTGCCCGACGCCCGGTTGGCCTACCCGGGGGATGACGTGGTCGACGTCGTGGGCATCGATGCCTACGACTGGTATCCGGCCTACGACGCCCAAGGGTGGCAGGAGCACCGGACCAAGGATCAGGGGTGGGACTTCTGGGCCGACTTCGCGCGCCGGCACGGCAAGCGCTTCGCCGTGCCCGAGTGGGGCGTCATGGCCGGCAGCGACGCCTCCGGCGGCGACAATCCGGCCTACATCACCCAGGTCCTGGAATGGATGGGCACCAACGCGAACATCATGGACTTCGAGGCGTACTTCGAAGAGACCGATGACTATTGCCGATGCGCCCTGAGCCAGAACCCGCAGGCGGCCGCCGCGTATGCCGCGACGCTCGGCCGTGTCGGTGCGTCGGTGGCTGGCAGGGCGAGCGATGCGGCGAAGGGGGCGGAGGCGATCCGCACACCCGACGGCGTGCCTGCTCGGGAGGACTCCCTGGGTGCTCCCGCGTCGACCTCGGCTCCCGCGTCGGCTGCGCCGGCGCCGCTGCGCGAGCCGGTAGACGACCCCGCCGAGGGACTGGCTGCGCAGCGCGCGGACGCGGACTCCGAGGCACCGCCCGACTCGTGGTCTTCGTCGGCGCCGCCCCCCACCGCGGGGACCCGGTTCACCGCCCTGCCACTCGAGGTACTCGGAGAAACGGCTCCCCCCGAGACCGGCCCGTCGTCGCAGCCCACCCGCCGGGCCGGCCGGGGCCTCTACGGCCGCGCCGAGGCCCAGCGCGTGCC
>JAUNUZ010000118.1:0-2810 GCA_030537915.1 Micrococcales bacterium | reverse complement strand
ACGGCGACGACGAGGCGGCCTGCGGCCGGCATCAGTTCGCGGGCGCGCTGCTGCACCTCACGGCTTTGCGCGACCCGCCCGGCGCGGCGGGCCACGTCCATGGCGATCCCGACCTGCACGATCTTTCCTGTGATTCCCGCGCCGGACTTGCTCTGTCGTGGTGCCATGTCGGTTCCCTTCAGCTCGAGGTCCCCCGCTCTTGCGGTCCCGATAGTCGCGCCCGCGGCGGGCGCGCCGGCGTTGTGTTCCCACATTAGGTCGGCCCGGCCGGAGCCGCTCGGTGGCGCTCGGGGCCCGGCGGTGCGGGTGTCAGCGGCCGGCGAGGCGCGAGCGATAGGCGGCCGCGGCCACCCTGTTGCCGCAGTTCGTACCGCAGAAGCGTCGAGATCGGTTGCGGGAGAGGTCGACGAGCACGCGGTCGCAGTCGGGCGCGTCACAGGTGCGCAACCGGTCCGTCTCCTGGGCACGCAGGACGTCGACGAGGGCCATCGCCGCTTCGACGGCCATCCGGGTCGCCAGCGGTTGCTCGGGTCCGATCGCGTGCAGGTGCCACCCCCACTCGTCATGCCGGACGACCTGGGGCAGTGCGCGCCCGCCGCGCAAGAGTCCGTTGACCGCCTCGACGAGCTTGTCATCGGGCAGGTCGAAGTAGTCGCGTAGCCGCCCACGCAGGCGGCGGACCTGCGTCAACTCCGCCTCGTCGCCGTCGTGCCTACCGGTGAAGGACCAGGTGCGCACGAATTCGTCGAGATCGGCGACGCCGCTGAGCGCATCCGGTTCTCCGGCAGTGTTGACGAGTGCGGCCATCGTCTGCAGAGATACCTGCGTGTCATGAGCAAAGACCATTTGACCCCTGACTTTCGATCGCGATACCGTCATGAGTGTAGGCGCCAGACACTACTGACGGGGCGTCGCGCAGCTAAGGGAGACAAGCAGTGAGCAGCCCATCCGACCTGATCCGGGCAGCGGTTGCGCCGCCGATCCAGGGGGCCCGGGTGATCTGCCCCACCATCGAGGCGCCCCTCGCGCCGTCGGACATCGCTAAATCGGAACGGACGGATTCGCCCGCCAATGGCCCCGGGGCCACCCACGGGTTGACGACGAGCGGGACGGTCCCGGGCCTGCTCTTGGCGCTGCTGTCGTGCGTGTGCTTCGGGATGTCCGGCGCCTTGGCCAAGGGCCTCATGTCAACGGGCTGGAGCCCGGCTGCGACGGTGACGGTCCGGGTGACGATGGCCGCGCTCGTCATGGCGGTGCCGGCCGCGATCATGCTGCGGGGCCGCTGGGGGATCCTGCGCGCTCACGCGGGCCTGCTCGCGGGTTATGGCGTCATCGCGGTCGCTGGCACCCAGCTGTCGTATTTCCTTGCTGTGCAAACCCTCTCGGTGAGCGTTGCGCTCCTCATCGAATTCCTCGCGCCGATCATCGTCGTCGGCTGGCTCTGGACCCGCCACGGGCAGCGACCCGGGCCGGTCACCGCGCTCGGCGTCGCGGCCGCGATACTAGGGCTCGCCCTCGTGCTGGACCTCTTCGCAGCCCGCTCCGGTATGCGTGTCGATCCCGTCGGCATCGGATGGGCTTTGGCCGCCGCAGTGTGCCTCTCCACCTACTTCGTCCTGTCGGCTCGGCCTGCGCCGGACCTGCCTCCCCTCGTCCTCATCGCCGGCGGCCTGACGGTGGGCGCGCTGGTCCTGCTCGTCGCGGGCGCCACGCGGGTGACGACCTGGACCTGGTCCTCCGACCCGGTCGTGCTGGCTGGCGCGACCGTCGGCCCGTGGGTGCCGCTCACCGGTCTCGTTCTCGTGACGACGGTCATCGCTTACGGCAGCGGGCTGATGGCAACCCGAGCGCTGGGCTCTCGCGTCATGTCGTTCGTCTCGCTCACCGAGGTGTTAGCCGCGACGGGATTCGCCTGGCTCTTCCTCGGCGAACTGCCCGGCGCGATCCAGCTCCTGGGCGGTGTCGCGATCGTGGTCGGGGCCGGCCTCGTCAAGGTCGGCGAGGCGCGTGAGGCCCGCCAGGCACAACGGGTTGCCCGGCCGGTCGACGCCTGAGGTCGCGTTGCTTCTGCCGGATCGCCCCGGGACCGTGGAGGTGGGTGCCGGGGGTGCCCTAGCCGGGGGTGTCACCCTGAGCGGCGTCGAGTCGGGCCGAGGCCAAAGAGATAGCCCGCTCGAGGACGAGTTCGTTCGCCGTCCGGCTCGGTCCGGTGACCGAAGCCGTGATGGTGGCGTGCCCCCGGGTCGCCACGACATAGTCGTAGGCGTAGCGCAGGCCGTTCGTCGAGTAGTCGACCGTGTAGCCCACCGCGTTCGTCGTCGCATAGGCGTGCGGCGCGACCGTCATCGTCACCTTGCGAATCCCCGCCGCGGTCGTCAGCGGCTGCGTGCAGGCGTTGGTGACGGCGCGCACCCGCGCGGCGGCGTCCGGCGGCGTCTCGTAGGTCTCGACGGTGAGCGTCAGATCGCGATCGCCCGAGGGCCCAGCATCGGCTGGGTGACGGTAGACCGCGCGCGCGAAGCGGGCGGGGTGTCCCTCCTGATCCAGAGCCGACAATGCGACGAGAGCGTCGTAGCAGGCCGGATCGTTGGCGGCCGCATCTCGGAGAGCATCGCCCGGCGGTGTGTCAGTTGGACGCTGTTTCGTCGTGCCGACGAGCGACCAGCCCGTGCCGATGTCGGGAGGGTCGGGCAGGGCCGCACCGACCGCTTCTTGCGACAGGCCGCCCGCCGGTGTCGTGCATGCGGAGACGGCCCCCAGGAGCCCAGGAGATCCGAACAGGGCGGTCGACACGAGTCGCAGCGCTGCTA
>JAUNUZ010000117.1 GCA_030537915.1 Micrococcales bacterium | reverse complement strand
ACCGAAGAGGTTGCTGGCGACGATGACGTCGAAGCGGCGCGGGTCGAGCACGAGCTTGGCCGCCAGGGCGTCGATGTGCTCGCTGGCGAACGTGACGTCCGGGTAGGCTGCGGCCCGCTGCGCGAGCACCTCGTCCCAGAACGGCATCGAGTGGATGATCCCGTTCGACTTGGTCGCCGACACGACGTCCTTACGGCGCCCGCGCGCGACGCGGAACGCGTAGTCGGCGATCCGCTGAGTCCCGCGCCGGGTGAAGAGCGCCTCCTGGATGGCCAATTCGCGGTCGGTGCCGCGAAACGCGCGACCGCCGAGCTCGCTGTACTCGCCCTCGGAGTTCTCCCGGACGATCACGAGATCGGTGCCGGTCGCCTCCCGCAGCGGCCCGTCGACACCCTCGAAGACGCGGATCGGTCGCAGGTTGACGTATTGGTCGAACTCGCGCCGGATCGGGATGAGCAGACCCCACAGCGACACGTGGTCGGGCACCCCCGGATAGCCGACCGCCCCGAGGAAGATCGCGTCACTGCCGCGCAGACGCTCGATGCCGTCGTCGGGCATCATCGCGCCCTCACGGGCGTATCGTTCACAGCTCCAATCGAGCTCGTCGTAGGCGAAGGTCAGGCCGTGCCTGCGGCCGACGGCCTCCAGGACAGCGCAGGCGGGCGGCAGCACCTCGGTGCCGATGCCGTCTCCGGGGATGAGTGCGAGATGGATCGTCTGCATGGCCGCCAGTTTGCCGCGCCCAGACGTCCCGAAGCGACTCCGCCGGGGCCGCGGCAACTCGTGGCAACCCGTGGCACGCCGCCTCGCGCAGCCGATGCGGCGTCACTGCATGAGGCGGTCCTGCGGCCCGGCACCCTCGACAGCCGCGGTGTCATCGGGCATGAGGACCCAGGCGATCGGGTAGACGATGATCTGGCTACCCGGGAGCAGGAACATCGTTGCGATGATCAGGGCACGCATCGCCCAGGCGTTGATCCCGAACTTGCGCGCCAGCCCGCCGCAGACGCCGGCCAGAACACGGTCGTCGGTCGAGCGCGTGAAGCCCTCGCGGGCCATGGCGGAGTGGATGCTGTTCATGATGGTGTCTCCTTGCTGGGTCGTGTTCCCAGATGTGGTCGTGCTCCGATAGAGACGACTCTGCCGAATCTGCGCGTCGCTGACCATGCGGTGAGCCCATGAGAGGACCATGAGTCGACCCTGGGCCCATCGTCGGGGTGGGTCAGGACGCGTGGCGTGCCCGCGCAGCAGGATCTGCGGCCGTCATCACCCGTCGCCTCAGCGCCCGAGCCTGTCGGCGGGGCCCCAGCGGCACCTGGCGATGCCGCCGAGGCGAGCCCGGCCCCGTCCGAGCCGGGCCACCACGTGGACTGAGCTCGACCGACGTCGACTAGCGTCGAGCAAGTGAGCACGTCGCCCCGCCCCGCCAAGGCCGCAACGGCCGCATCGCGCCTACGCACGGACCTCGCGACCCGAGCGGCCTACACCAGTGACGCCTCGATTTACCGGCGATTCCCTGCCGCCATCTTCGAGCCGCGCGATGAGGCGGACGTCATCGCCTCCATCGAGTTGGCCCGCCAGCGGGGATGGCCGATCGTCAGCCGGGGTGGCGGCACGTCCGTCGCCGGCAACGCCATCGGGGGCGGGCTCATCCTCGACCACAGCCGCTACCACGACGCGATCCTGCTCATCGATCCCGGCGCAGTCGATGAGGAGGCCCTCGCGATCGTCGAGCCCGGGGTCGTGTGCGACGAGCTGCGCGTCGCGGCCCTCGCGCACGGCCTGACGTACGGCCCGGACCCTTCGACCCATTCGCGCTGCACCATCGGCGGCATGGTCGCCAACAACGCGTGCGGCTCGCACTCGGTGGCGTGGGGAACCTCTGCGCAGAACCTCCATGCGCTGCGCATGATCCTGGCCGACGGCCGCGCGTTCGAGGCCTGGCGAGGCGGGTGCAGCGATCCGCGCATCGATACCGCTCTGCGCAAGCTCGTCACCGACAACCTCGCGCTGATCCGCACCGAGCTCGGTCGTTTCCCCCGCCAAGTCTCGGGCTACGGACTGCACTACCTGCTCCCCGAGCACGGCTTCGACGTCGCCAAAGCGCTGGCCGGCAGCGAGGGAACGCTGGGCCTGTTCACCCGCTTCACGGTGCGGCTCGTGCGCCCCCCGGCCGCGACGGTCCTCGTCGTGCTCGGCTACCCCGACGTCTTCGCTGCCGCCGCGGCGGCAGCTGCCCTACGCCTGCCCGGTGTGCAGACGATCGAGGGCATGGGGGCCGACCTCATCGCGGCCCTGCGGACACGTCCGGGCATGGCCGAGGCAGGCTCGGAGCTACCCGCCGGACAGGCATGGCTCTACTGCGAGGTGGGCGCAGCAGATCGGTCTGTTGCCCTGACCGGCGCCGAGACGCTCCTTGCGGCAGCGGACGTCGACTCGGGCGTCGTCGTGACGGACCCCTCGCAGACGCGGGCGCTCTGGGCGATCCGCGAGGCGGCCGCGGGGATCGCGACCCGCCGCGCGGACGGCGGCGAGGCCTGGCCGGGGTGGGAGGACTCCGCCGTCCCACCGGCGAACCTGTCGCGCTACCTGCGTGACCTCTACGACCTCATGGCCGCGCAGGGGCTCGCCGGCATCCCGTTCGGCCACTTCGGCGAGGGCTGCATCCACGTGCGGATCGACTTCGACCTGGGGACCGCGCAAGGGCTGGCGCGGTATCGCGAGTTCATCCATGCGGCAGCCGATCTCGTCCACCGACACGGGGGTTCGGTGTCGGGCGAGCACGGTGATGGGCGGGCTCGCTCCGAGTTGCTGGGGCGGATGTACTCACCCGCGATGCTTGAACTGTTCGCCCGGTTCAAAGCGATCTTCGATCCGGAGCACCTGCTCAACCCCGGGGTCCTGGTGGACGCCGAGGCGATCGACGTCGGCGTGCGCCCGGGGCCGGGGCTGCGGACCCACGACCTCATCCCCGTCCACGCGATGCGGAGCGACGGCGGCTCATTCGCCACAGCGATAAACCGCTGCGTCGGAGTAGGGGCCTGCCGATCGCAGGACGGCGCGATGTGCCCCTCCTTCCACGCGACCGGCGACGAGGTCGCGACGACACGCGGTCGGGCCCGGGTGCTCGCCGAGATGCTCCGGGGAGAGCACCTCGAGGACGGCTGGCGATCGACGCAGGCCCGCGACGCGCTCGATCTGTGCCTGTCCTGCAAGGCATGTGCCACCGAGTGTCCGGTGAATGTCGACATGGCGACGTACAAGGCGGAGTTCCTACACCATCACTACGCCGGTCGGCTCCGGCCGATGGCGCACTACACGATGGGATGGCTGCCGATCACGGCCGCGGCGGTGTCGGCCGTCCTCGGCCTCGGCACCCTGGCCAACCGGGCACTCAAGCTCCCCGGTGTCGCGGCGTCCGTCAAGAAACTCGGAGGCCTCGAGCCGCGTCGTGAGATCGTCGAATTCGCTCCGGTGAGCTTGGCGCGGTGGTTCGCGGGCCGAGCCGCGGCGGGCGCGGCACCACAACCGGCCCCCGATTCCCCCGTCGTCGTGCTGTGGCCCGACACATTCACCAATCACCTCTCTCCAGAGGTCGGCGTCGACGCGGTCGAGGTCCTCGAGGCGCTCGGCTACGACGTGCGCCTGCCCGACGGCCCGGTGTGCTGCGGACTGACGTGGCACTCGACGGGACAGCTCGACATGACCCGCCGCGCCCTCAAGCGCACGCTCGACGTCCTCGAACCGCACCTGGCCCAGGGACACCGGGTCATCGGCCTCGAACCATCGTGCACCGTGATGCTCACCGAGGTGGCGGACCTGCTGCCCCACGACCCGCGGGCGGTCGCCCTGCAGGACGCGACGATCCCCTTCGCCCAGGCCGTCCTGGAGGCCGGCGCGTGGCCCTTCACACGCCTGGACGTCTCCGCGACGAGCCAGATCCACTGCCACCAGAAGGCCAAGGGCAGCTACGCCCCGGACCTGCAGGTGCTCGATCGACTCGGAGTCGACACTGCTGTCGTGGGTGGTGGATGCTGCGGACTGGCGGGCAACTTCGGCTTCGAGCCGGGCCACTACGAGGTGTCGACGACGCTGGGCGAACGCTCGCTCTTCCCTGCCATCCGCGCGAACCCGCAGGCTCTCGTGCTGGCCGACGGATATTCGTGCCGGACCCAGATCACCCAGGGCACCGATCGTTGCGGCCATCACCTAGCCCAGATCCTGCACGCCGCGCTGCCGGCCCGGCCATAGAGCGTCCCTTGCGGGCCGAGCATCGCGCGGGCCGGGCCCTGGCTGCCTTGGGCGCCGTGCACGCGGACGGATGTGAGGTGTCCTGTTCGCCCCCAGATCACCCCGAGCCAGGCAGCAGATGAGGGGGATCACGCGCCTGCAGGCGGCTAGCGCGCGCTTCGCCAGGGCAGGCAAACTGGCCCGATGAGCTACGATGTCACCGACCTCCGCCGCCATTTCCCCGCCCTCGCGCGGGGCGCGGCACACTTCGACGGGCCTGGCGGCACCCAGGTCCCGGACGTCGTGGGAGCCGCGGTCGCGGACGCTCTGACCGACGCCATCGCCAATCGAGGCCGCGTCACCGCGGCCGAGCGGCGGGCCGACGACATCGTGATGCGAGCCCGGGCGGACGTCGCCGCGCTCGTCGGCGGCACCTGCGACGGCGTGGTCTTCGGACGCAGCATGACCCAGTTGACCTACGACCTGTCGCGGGTCCTGGCCAAGACCTGGTCGCCGAACGACGAGATCATCGTCACCAGCCTCGACCACGACGCGAACCACCGCCCATGGGTCCAGGCAGCCACCGCCGCCGGTGCCACCGTTCGGGTCGCACACTTCGATCCGGAGACGGGGGAACTGCCTGCCGCGGCTGTCACGGGACTCCTGGGACAGCGCACCCGACTCGTCGCCGTCACGGCCGCCTCGAACCTCATCGGCACCCGACCCGACATTCCTGCCATCGCTCGCGCTGTGCGTTCGTTGGGCACGGCGGGTTCGGCATGCTCGTTGGACACGGCGGGCCTGCCCGGCGGGCGGCCGCTGCTCTACGTCGACGGCGTGCACGCGACCGCGCACGCGGCGATCGACATTGCGGCACTGGGCGCCGACGTCATCGTCGCCTCGCCCTACAAGTTCCTCGGGCCGCACTGCGGTGTCCTCGTCGCCGACCCCGAGCTGCTGTCCGGGATCCACCCCGACAAGCTCGCTCCCTCGAGCGACGCAGTCCCCGAACGCTTCGAGCTCGGGACCCTGCCCTATGAGTTACTGGCCGGCACCTCGGCAGCGATCCGGTTCCTTGCGGACCTGTCTGACCTCCCGCGGGATGAGGACCTGCGAGTCAGGCTCCCCGTGGCGATGGCGCGGATCGAGCGTCACGAGGACGCGTTGCGGGTCCGGATCGAAGCGGGATTGGCAGCGCTGGGTGCGACTGTATGGTCGCGAGCGCAGCGGCGAACTCCCACGCTGCTCGTGCGACTCCCCGGGATCCCGGACGAGCAGGTCCGCGACCACCTCGCGTCGCGCGACATCAACGCGCCATGCGGCTCGTTCTACGCCCTTGAGGCCTCGCGACGGCTCGGACTTGGCGACACCGGCGCGGTCCGCCTCGGGCTCGCGCCGTACACCGATGACTCAGATGTCGATCGCCTCCTGGCGGCCCTCACCGAGCTGTAGCGACGGGTGTGGTGCGGCTACAGCGACGGGTGTGGTGCGGCGCGGTAAGGGGCGCGACGCGGCGCAGGGCCGACGCGCTGCCCGTCTCCCTCGACCCAGCCACCTACGCCGACGTACTCAGGTGGGCCCTCGCTGACCGCAACTTGAACCAACCTTGACTCGGCAGGCCTTGGGCCTCGGTCGAGCCGGACGGACAATTGCTAGAGGCATCGTCGCTATTTTTCGGGTTTCGACTCGAATTCCGGGATCGATGGCCGATAGGACGAGCCAGTAGGGGTCCATCACCCAGATGGCCCCGGGGTGGGCAAACGCATCACCGCGCCATCGCCCCCGCCAGCCCGTGACCGCCGAGGACGAGGAGCGCCGGACCGTGCCGAATCCCCTGGCCTCTACCATCGAGACGATGACCGCCGCGCGCCTGACGCGGCTCTACGTCCTGACACGGGATGCCTACCTGTCCCCGCCGGTCATCACGACCGGCAAGCTGGCCGCCCTGGCTGAGCTGCGCCGAGCCGCCAGCGGCCCGGCCGGCCGCGCGATGGGCGAGGTCGGACTGCCCGCCGAGATCGGCAGCGTTCCCGGGGTGCGACTGGTGGAGCTGCTCCGGGTGGCGATGTCCGACCTGACATCCCGCATGGGTTCCGACGCGCGAGCGGTTGCGCTGCTCGACGTCCTGGTCGGGACCACGCCCCCCGGCGGATTCGGCTGGTCCGCCTCCCCCATCCACCTGACGTGCGACGCCGCCGGCTATCTGGCCCCCGAGGTCAGCACGCTGCAGATCCACCGCCTGGCCAAGGCGCACCGCGCGAGTCGTCGGCTGCTCACGACGGGGGCCCGCTTCGGGCTGAGCTCGCGCGCTCTGCTTGCGGACCCAACGGGCCCGGAGACCGCCGTCGCCGACATGCTCAGCGAGGTTCTCGGTATGGGCATCGCGACCGCCCGATGCGCAGCCATCGTGCTCATCGATGGTGGGTCCATCGACAGTGGTAGCGGGCTTGCGGGGGGCATGGTCCTGGATCCGCTGCGTGGCTTCCACGGCCCAGACGCATTCGTCGGGACGGCCTTGGGACGAGCCCATCCAATGGCCCTGATGCATGAGCTGGCCGGTTTGGAGTGCGTACTGAGGCTCCGGCCGACCCTCAAGACGGTCGTGGCCGGCGCGATGGAGGCGCTACGCGAGGACCTTGCGACCGCGCAGGCGCGCACTGCCGAGGAGGCCCTACGCATGCGGGCGTCGCGCCGCGCCGTCGAGCTCGCGTTGGTGCGTATGGGCACCAACCAGCGCGGCCCCCTTGGCGCCTTCACCGCGCGACGCCACCAGACCCGCCCGGGATACGTCACACCGACCCCAGGCTGACGCCCGCCACTGGGTACTCCCGGCACCTTTTGGGCCCTCGGCCTCCCCTGACGCCCAACGCTGGATGTCTCGGCGTGGATGGGATGACCGGCTCGAAGCACACGCAGCGCCCGCTACCTCGGCCCGGTGGTCGGCCCGTTGTGCTGCAACGCGGCCCAAGGCTGCCGATGGGGAGGTCACGGGGGTCTGCACCCACCACCG
>JAUNUZ010000116.1 GCA_030537915.1 Micrococcales bacterium | reverse complement strand
GGGTGGGGCGTGTGGGGCTTGAACCCACGACCGACGGATTATGAGTCCGCTGCTCTGACCAGCTGAGCTAACGCCCCTGGATCGACCACGAGGTGCCCAGCGACTCGTGTCGTACCGGGCGAGCGCCAGCCTACCCACCACAAAGCCCCGACCGGGACACGCCCGGCCGGGGCCTGCGCGGCTCCCCCGGTTGGACTCGAACCAACAACCCTTCGGTTAACAGCCGAATGCTCTGCCAGTTGAGCTACAGGGGAATGACGCTGAAGCAGAGGCTAGCAAAGAAGCGCCGCGCCGACGAAATCGCCCCGGCGCTGCACGTGCCACTGACCTGGCCAGTCTTCCCGCTACCCGCAAAGGTCGGCGACGCGGACCGGTGCGCCTCATCTGCGGCATGGGCGCCGCGTCGGGTTCGCGCCGCCGGGACGTGATGGGCGGCTCGAGGCTGACTGGCAACGAAGCTCCTGCACGCAGACCGACACCACCCAGTGGGGCGCAGGACGGCTAACGGGCCCGGACGCCTCTGCGGGGGTCCTGGCCCGATACCCGGTCTTGGTGGCGCGTCAGGCGTCGGCGAGCGTCAACCCGATCGTGGAGAGCAGCTCATACGGCGGGATCTTGGTGCCACCAGAGGCGATCGCCAGTAGTGCCGAGGCGAGGCTCGCCAGGGCGGACGTGAGGATCAGCGGGTCCTGCTCAACCATCTCGTCCCGCAACACGTCGACATATTCGTTCACGGTGCAGCCGCCGTCCATGCTCTGCATCCGGGCCGTCAGGATTGCCATGGCGCTCTGCATCCCAGGTGCCGGTGTCCCGTTCTCGCTCATCATGTCGGATCCCCCGTAGGTCTTAGGTCACGTCGTAGCTGCTGCCGCTTCCCCAAGCGGTGGTGGCCCGATCGCCATCGGCTGCGTCCGTGTCATGAGTGAATCGTACGTCTTGATCGATTGTCCAGTTCGTGGGAGTGCTCGACGGATCGTGTTGTCGACAACAGCGCGACGGCCGCTACACAGCGACCTGGCGCGACGGAGAATAGCTGAGACGGCAGCCTGGCCAGGTCAACATTTCGCGGCAGCGCTTGGCCGGGGCCCATCCGTCATGCAGAATGGGGGAGCTGTGTGCGGCTTCGCTTCGGCCTCGGGAAGGGTCGGCGGCGACTCCAAGTCGCAAAAATCGAATGAAGATCCGGGCAGGTCGCTCGGGGCGCTGGCTTTCATGCAGTGGCCCCCCGTGCGCCCGCCAGGTTAGGCACGGAAGCGCGACGCGAGGAATCGCGGACCGAACGGCACAGGGTGCGTAAGGCGCCACACTGCCGCAGGAGCTGTTGAGGTCGTTGGGGAAGACGTCCCTCACAGCTACGAGGAGGTCCGGATGTCTGTCTTGTCATCGACCGTGGTGACGCGTGGGGTGGTGTTCGTTCACTCATCCCCAGCGGCGCTGTGCCCGCATATCTGCTGGGCGCTTGAGAGTGTGCTGGGTAGCAGTGTGCGTCTGGATTGGACGTCGCAACCCCTTGGTCGCTCCCTGGTGCGCGCGGAGGTCTCGTGGGCGGGTGAGCCCGGCACGGGCGCCCGCTTGGCGAGCGCGCTGCGCGTGTTCGACAACCTCCGCTACGAGGTCACCGAGGATCCGAGCCCCGGCACCGACGGTTCGCGTTGGCAGCACACTCCTAACCTCGGTATCCACCACACGTGGCTGGCCGCCAACGGTGACTCGGTCGTCAATGAGGACCGGCTGCGGGCTGCGCTGCGTTCGGGGGACCACTCAAGCCTGCGGCGCGAGATCGACGCAGCTCTAGGCACCGCTTGGGACCTGGAGCTCGACCCCTTTCGACACGCCGGCGAGGGGCAGCCTACGCGCTGGCTCTACCGCGTGGGCTAGCCAACCGGCCGCTCCAGCGCGACTGACTTGCGTCACATGCTCGATCGTCGGACCGATCGAGCATGTGGTGCGCACAAGCGCACACCCGGGGGAGTGCGACGACGAAGGACCGGCCCGTGGGGATGGGGTCGGTCCTTCGTCGTAGCTCCCGCCGGGAGGGCTACCGGTGATCCCTACGTGACATTGGCGAACGCGAGCGCGATGTTGCATCCACCGAAGCCGAACGAGTTGTCCAGCCCCACGATGTCGCCGTCGGGCAGCTTGCGCGGCTCTCCCGCGACGATGTCGAGATCGATGGCCGGGTCGCGGTCCACGAGGTTGATCTGCGCGGGCGCCAGACGTTCGTTGATCGCCTTGATCGTGAAGATCGCCTCGAGCGCGCCGGCGGCACCGAGCAGGTGACCAGTCATCGACTTCGTCGCGCTGACGGCGATGTGATCGATGTCGTCGTCAAACGCCGCGTGGATGGCCTTGCACTCAGCGATGTCCCCGACGGGTGTCGAGGTGGCGTGCGCGTTCAGGTGCACGACCCTTTTAGGGTCGATGTCGCCGGTACGCAACGCGGCCGTCATAGCGGCTGCCGCGCCGATCCCCTCTGGCTCCGGGGCGGCGGCCTTGAAGGCGTCATTGCTTAGGCCCGCGGACAGCAGTTCGGCGTAGATCGTCGCACCGCGCGCCTTGGCGTGCTCGTACGTCTCGAGGATGAGGATGGCCGCACCCTCGCCGATGACGAAGCCGTCGCGGCCGGTGTCATAGGGGCGCGAGGCAAGCTCGGGAGCGTCGTTGCGGGTCGACAGGGCCTGCATCGCGGCGAAACCGCCGATGGGCAGCGGATGGATCGCGGCCTCGGTGCCGCCGGCGATGACGACATCGGCGCGTCCGTCGCGCAGGGTGTGGATCGCGCTGGAGATCGCTTCCGCGCCGGAGGCGCACGCGCTCACCGGGGTGTGACCGCCCGCCTGGGCCTTGAATTCGATCGCGACCGCACCGGTGGGGCTGTTGACCAGAAGCATTGGCACCGAGAGCGGGAAGACGCGGCGCGGCCCCTTGGTGCGCAGCGTCTCCCAGGCTGTGACGAGGGTCGTGATGCCGCCGATGCCGGAGCCGACGGCGACCGCGAGCCGCTCGGGCTCCACGTCGGGGCTGCCAGCGTCCGCCCACGCCTCGCGGGAGGCGATGAGCGCGTACTGGGCGCACGGATCCTGACGGCGGAGCTCGATCTTCTGCAGGACCTGTGCGGAGGGCACCGCGAGTGTCGCGCCGAAAGTCACCGGCAGTTCGTATTCGGCGACCCACTCATACGGCAGGGTGCGTGCCCCGGACCGCCCGGCGAGAAGGGCGTCCCAGGTGTCGGCGACATTGCCGCCGAGCGGGCTGGTGGTGCCCATCCCGGTGACGACGATCCGCTTCTCAGGGGATGTGGACATGAATGGAACTCCTTCGGCCTGTGGCATCGCCGGTTTCGGCGATCACCGCGATGTGGGTAAAGGCGCCCACGGCCCCCGCGCCGCACCGAGCCCACCGGCCCCCTTCGAGGCGGCCGGGGTGCTGTGGTACGGCGCGGGATGCACGGGTGCGGCGTTGCCTCAGGCCTGGGCCTTGGCGATGAAGTCAACCGCGTCGCGCACGGTGTTGAGGTTCTTGACCTCTTCGTCGGGGATCCGGACGCCGAACTTCTCCTCGGCGTTGACAACAATCGTCATCATCGACAGGGAGTCGATGTCGAGGTCCTCGGTGAAGGCCTTGTCGAGCTGGACCGCGTCCTGCTCGAGTCCGGTCTCCTCGTTGATGATGTCGGCGAGACCCGAGAGGATCTCCTGCTCGCTTTGAGCCATGGGGGCTGTCTCCTGTTCGTCTTCGGTCACTGCTGCTCCCGCCGGTGGCGGGTGCCCGGGCGAGCCCGGGCGGTGGTCCGATTGACCCGTCGGACCGGCGGGAATTGAGGGGCTGTCGTCCTACGGCAGGACGACCACCTGGGCAGCCCAGGTCAGCCCGGCGCCGAAGCCGAACTGCAGGCTGACGTCGCCGGTCTTGGCTCGACCTTCGCGCAGAAGCCGTGTCGTCGCCAGCGGGACCGACGCGGCCGAGGTGTTCGCCATGTCCGCGATGTCCTCGCGGGCGACGACGACGTGCTCGGGGAGCTTGAGCTGTTTGACGATGGCGTCGATGATCCGCGTGTTCGCCTGGTGCGGGACGAAAACGTCGAGGTCTGCGACGCTCAACCCCGCGGCCTGCACCGCCCGGAGCGCGATCGGGGCCATCTTGAAGGCGGCCCAGCGGAAGACGGACGGTCCGACCATGTCGATCCAGGGCCAGCGCCGATCTTGGGGGGTGGAGTTTGGGTCGTCGAGCACCCGGCGGAAGGTCACCCAGTCGGGCGACTGTTTGATGAGGTCGTAGCCGGAGCCGTCCGCGCCCCACACGCTCGGGCCGATCCCCGGTGACTCGCTCGGCCCGACCACCGCGGCGCCGGCGCCGTCACCGAAGACGAAGGCCGTGCCGCGATCGGTCCAGTCCCGAAAGTCCGACATCTTCTCCACACCGATGACGAGCACGAAGTCGCTGTTACCGCTGCGAATCATGTCGTCGGCAAGCGAAATCCCATAACAGTAGCCAGAGCACGCTGCCGACAGGTCGAAGGCGGCGGCGCCCCTGGCACCGACGGCCTCGGCGACGAGTGTCGCGGCCGCGGGCGTCTGGTAAGGGTGGGACAAGGTGGCGACGATGACGGCGCCGATGCGGGCTGGGTCGATGCCGGCGTGCCCTATGGCTGCTCGTCCGGCCGATGCGGCCATGTCGACGACCGACTCGTCCGGCCCCGCCTGGTGGCGGGTCACGATGCCGGAGCGCTCGCGGATCCACTCGTCGCTGCTGTCGATGTACTGGCAGATCTCGTCGTTGGTGACGACGCGTTCGGGGCGATGGTCGCCCATGCCCCAGATGCGGGTGAATTCTGCGCCGTGCCGCTGACTCAGCCTGGCCGTGCCGCGCACGTGCCCTGCGGTGGTGGTCGGGTTCGTCCCGGTGGCGTCGATCGGCTCGCTCGTCATGGCCGCATCAACCGCTGACCGCGGTGTCCGCCGGGGCTTGGCCTGCCGCGTGCGAGGCGATCATCGCCCGGGCCTTGTCGAGGTCCTCGGGGCTGCGCAGGGCCAGCGTCTCGACACCGCGCATCCCGCGCTTGGCCAGGCCCACGAGGGTGCCGGCGGGCGCGAGCTCGATCATGCCGGTCACACCCATCCGCGTGAACGTCGCCATGCATAGGTCCCAGCGGACGGGGCGTCCGACCTGGGCGACGAGACGCGAGAGCACCTCGTGGCCTTCGGTGACGACCTCGCCGTCGCGGTTGGAGACGAGCGGGACCGCGGCGTCGTGCGCGGTCATGACGCCCGCGTATCCCGAGAGGGTTTCGATCGCCGACTCCATGTGGTGGGTGTGGAAGGCGCCCGCGACCGCGAGGGGGATGACGCGAGTCTTGGCGGGGGGTTCGGCGCTGAGGGCCGCGAGCTGCTCCATCGTGCCGGCCGCGACGACCTGACCGGCGCCGTTCATGTTCGCCGGGGTGAGGCCCTGGCGCTCGAGGGCTGCGCTGACGTCATCGGGGTCGCCGCCCATGACGGCGCTCATTCCCGTCGGCGTGACAGCGCTCGCCGCGGCCATGCCCAGGCCCCGCTCGCGGACGAAAATCATCGCCTGTTCGACGGAGAGGACGCCCGCAGCCGCGGCCGCTGCGATCTCTCCGACGGAGTGCCCGGCGAAGACCGCGCCGGACTCCCAGGCCTGGCCGGGGGTTTGGCTGAGGGTGCAGAGGGTGGCCAGGCTGGCACCGACGATGAGGGGTTGCGCGACCGCAGTGTCTTTGATCGTCGCCTCGTCCGACGTGGTCCCGTGGGTGACGAGGTCGACGTCCGCGGCTGCCGACAGCCATTGGAGTTGGTCTCGGAAGCCGGGCAGTTCGAGCCACGGGGCGAGGAAGCCGGGCTTCTGGGAGCCCTGTCCTGGGCAGACGATAACGAGCACAAGTCAAGACTTCACTAGGACGGGCGTACATCGACCGACTGAAGTCGACAACAATGCGGCGACGCTTTGTAGGTTTCCTCCAAGTGTCGCTCCGGCTCACCGACCCGTCGGTGGAACGGTGCTCACTAGCTACTGCCCGCGCTGTCGCGGCGTGGCGGGCGGGCACCGGGATGGTCCAGCGCGCCCAGCGCGATCGCGGTGCGGACGACGTGGGCCTCGCGCGGGTCGCCCAGATCGTAACCCGTGACCTCAGCAATCCGCCCCAGCCGGTAGCGCACTGTGTTGGGATGCACGAAGAGAGCGCGCGCGCACGCCTCGATCCCTCGACCGCCCAAAAGATAGGCCGTGGCCGTCTCCAGGAGCGAACCGCCGGCCTTGGCCAACGGTTGCTGAACACGCTCGATGAGTAGGTGTCGCGCCGGCCCGTCCCCGGCAAGGACCCGCTCGGGTAACAGTTCGTCGGCCAGAACGGGTCGGGGAGCCTGCGGCCAGGCCGGCGCCGCGCGCAGGCCGGAGAGTGCAGCTCGCGCCGAGCGGCCGGCGGCGAAGAGGCGGGGGACCGTGGGCCCGACGACGACCGGCCCCTCGGCGAAGAACGCCAAGACGGCGGGCACGCCACGGGTGGGCGCACCGTCGCCCCCGAGGATGACGACGAGCCGCCGACCCTGTACTGCGATGAGGCTCTCCAGGTGGACGCGAGCGGCGGCGGATCGGACCAGATCGACCGCGGTATCGGCGCTGGTCGTCGGCCGACCACCGACGACGACGACGACCGGGCCGAGCTCTCCCCAGCCCAATGCCGCTGCGCGGGAGATCATCTCATCATCGTTCTCGCCGCGCAGCACCGCGTCGACGACGAGGGACTCGAGCCGGGCATCCCAGGCGCCGCGGGTCTCGGCGGCGTTGGCGTAAACCTGTGCGGCCGCGAAGGCGACCTCACGTGAGTAACGCAACACGGCCAGGCTGAGCGCTGCCTCCTCCTTCGGCTCGGCGAGCTCGACGACGTGGTCCTCGACGACCTCGACGATGCTGCGGACGAGATCGACGGTTTGACGCAGGGTGATCGAACGGGTCAGCTCTCGCGGTGCCGCCCCGAAGATGTCCGCGGTCTGGCGCGCCGGGTGGGTCGAGTCGCGGCACCAGGCGATGAAGGACGCGATGCCCGCCTGGGCGATGAGCCCCACCCAGGAGCGCTCCTGGGCCGGCAGCGCTCGGTACCACGAGAGTCGAAGGTCCAGGTGCCGGTGAGCGGCCGTCATGAGGTCGCCGCTGGCGCGTTCGATGTTGCGCACGGTCTCCTCGGACAGCGGCGCGCGCTGCGGTCCCATGCCGCGCGAGTCTACGCGGCCAGC
>JAUNUZ010000115.1 GCA_030537915.1 Micrococcales bacterium | reverse complement strand
CAGGAGAGCGCCGGGCGGGGGCGGCTCGCCGACGCCGGCCTCCTGGGCACCTTGGGCGACGAAAAGGCATAAACCGGGGGCGCTGCCGCGGCCTATCCGTCCACGCAGCTGGTGCAACTGGGAGATCCCGAAACGATCGGCGTCGAGGACGACCATGACGGTGGCGTTGGAGACGTCGACGCCAACCTCGATGACGGTCGTCGCGACGAGCACGTCGACGGCTCCGGCCGCAAACGCAGACATGACCGCGTCCTTGGCGTCCGGAGCCATCCGGCCGTGCAGCATCTCGACGCGGCAACCCGCCAATTCCGGCCGCGCGCGCAGCTCCTCGAGCGCCTCGAGCACCCCGCGCAGCTGACCGCGCGGGGCGGCGTCACCGCGCTCGGTCGGCGACTGATCTGCCCACTGGTCCCACTCGGGCTGATCATTGTCGCCAGCGTCTCCGGCCGGCGCCCGCATCGGCATCGGCATCGGCACCTCATCGCCGGAGTCGGCCCCTCCGCCTGCGCCACTCGCCTCGTCGTCCTCCCCGATGCGGGGGCACACGACGTAGGCCTGGTGGCCCGCAGCGGTCTCCTCGGCTACTCGCTGCCAGCAGCGGTCATACCAGCGCGGATTGTCGATGACGTGCGAGGTGATCGGGCTACGCCCAGGGGGCAGTTCGGCGAGCACGCTCGTCTCCATGTCGCCGAAAACCGTCATCGCCACGGTCCGCGGGATCGGTGTGGCCGTCATCACGAGAACGTGAGGGGCAGCCTTGGCCTTCGCGCGCAGGGCATCGCGCTGCTCGACTCCGAAGCGGTGCTGTTCGTCGACGACGACAAGACCTAGATCGGCGAGCTGGACGTGCCTCTGGATGAGCGCGTGGGTCCCGATGACGATCCCGGCTGCACCGGAGGCCGCCTCGAGGAGGGCCTTCTTGCGGGCCGCCGCGCTCTGGCTCCCGGTCAGGAGCGCGACTCGCGTGCCCTGCACCGCTCCCCCGAGCATCCCGCCCTCGGCGAGGTCGCCGAGCATTGCGGTCATCGAGCGCTGGTGTTGTGCGGCGAGGACCTCGGTCGGCGCTAGCAGGGCGGCCTGCCCTCCGGCGTCGATGACCGCGAGCATCGCCCGCAATGCGATGACGGTCTTGCCCGACCCCACTTCGCCCTGCAGGAGTCGGTGCATCGGATGGGGGCGCGACAGATCCGCGGTGATCTGCTCGCCGACCTCGCGCTGGCCGGCCGTCAACTCGAAGGGCAGAGCCGCGTCGAAGGCCTCGAGGAGCCCCCCGGCCGCAGGCACCCGCGGCACGGCCACCGCGTCCCGCTGCTCCCGGCGGCGCATGCCGAGCGCCAGTTGCATGACCAGGGCCTCGTCGTACTTGAGTCGATGCCTGCCGTGATCCACCTGCGAGCGATGCTCGGGCAGGTGGATCAGCCGCATCGCTTCGACGAAGCCCGGCAGGCCGCGGGCCCGCAGCAACTGCGAGGGGACCGGGTCGGGCACCCCGTCGAGCGCCGGCAGCAGCGTCGCGATGAAGCCGCTGATCGTCCAGCTGTCCAGCCCCTTGACCTCCAGATACACCGGGTAGAGCGAGCGCACGCCGAAGCCGGGGATGCCCGGCTCGGTCTTGTCGTCGCTGCCAGCCAGGGCCGCCTGCGCGCCCGCAGAGAAGATCTCATAGCTGGGATGGGCCAGCTGCCACCGGCCGTTGAACCGGCTGACCCGCCCAGCGAAGAGCCCGACCGCGCCCGGGACGAGCTTGCCCTGGTGACCGTAAGGGCGGAAGAAGGTGAGGTCCAGGTCGCCGGTCGAGGTGCGGATCGTGGCGAGGAGGATCGAGCCGCGGCGCTGCCGCATCGGGCGCACGCTGGCCGTCAAGACCTCCCCCACGACGACGAGGTAGGCCCCATCCGTCAGGTCGGTGACATCCCCGTGCCGGTCGAGATAGCGCCGGGGGAGGAACCACAGCAGGTCCTCGACCGTGTCGATCCCCCGGTGGTCCCGCAGGGCCTTGGCCCGGCGGGCCTCCATCAGCCGGGACAACGGGGTGAGCAGGGTCGCCACGTCACTCCACCCCGACGATGATGAGGCCTTGCGACAGGGGTTGCGGCGCGTCGACCCGCGTCACCTCGACCGGGTGGCGCCGCAGGTGGCGCTCCAGGGCGTCGGCCTGGGTGGCTCCGTCCGGCCCGGCGACGAGGGTGACAAGTTCTCCCCCTTGCGCCAGCGCCTCGTCGACCCGGTTCGCGAACGACACCGCGCCGGAATACACCCCCCGAGGAAGCTCGATCGCGCGAACAGACTCGGCCGCCGACCTCATCGCGCCGAGGTCTCGCTCGACGCCCACGGGCCCCTCTTCGCTGCCATCGTAGACGGCCAGTGCTGCGAGCGCAGCCGGCAGGCTCGTGCAGCGCACGATGTGCAGGTGCGGGTCCAACAGCCTCGCCTGGTCCTCGCAGCGGTCGGTCACCAGGATGACCTCGCCTGCGGACCAGGCGACGGATTCGCCAGGCAAGACCGGTGTTCCCGGGGACCGCGGCGGGGGGTTCGACGCGGCCGATACTGCTTCGAGCACGGCAGTCGTCGGGGCCCTTCGCCCGTCCCCGTCGAGACGCAGACTCTGGCCGGGCACTCCCTCGCCGACATCCGCGCTGAGCCACGTGACCAGCTGGGTCCGCCGCGCGCTGTCCCTCGGCACGCTCAAGGGCTCGCTGCGCACGTCGCTGACCGCTCCGGCTGTGCGCCCGCACGCGACGGCGGCCTCGGGCGCCCGAGTGTGGACGTGCACGCGCGCCTCGTGAGCATCACCGGCGATGACGACACTGTCCCCGAGGGCGTCGAGGTCGTCCCGCAATCGACAGCGAGCCGTAGAGGTGAGGCCGGAGACGACATACATCACCTCGAACTGGCCCTGTGCGTCGTGGGGTTCGGGCGCGTGATCATCTCGCCGATCGGACGCCGGCAGGTGGTCGGTTGTCCGGCGCCCGGTGACGACGTCGTGCAGGGCCGAGAGCACGACGAGCAGCCCAGCTCCACCGGCATCGACTACTCCGGCCCGTTTGAGCGTCGGCAACTGGTCCGGCGTCGATGCCAGCGCCTTGCGGGCACCCTCGACAGCTGCGCCGGTGACATCGACGAGACGTCCGCTGCCGCGGGCGGCGTGATCGGCAGCCGCGGCCGCGGCCCGCGCGACGGACAGCATCGTCCCATCGACGGGACGGCCGACGGCCTGCCAGGCACGCTCGCTCGCCGTGCGCAGCGCCGCCGCCAGCGTCGGCCCGTCGACGCGGGCCCGACCCGCGCCGACGACCTGGGACAAACCGCGCAGCAGTTCGCTGAGGATGACCCCGCTGTTGCCGCGCGCGGTGGTCAGCGTCTTCCGCGCGACGGCCTCGATGCGGCTGGTCGGGTGGCCCTGTGGCGTGCGGTCGACGACGGTTTCGTGGTGGTCGTCCGGCGCTTGGACGGGTGCGGCGGGGCTCAGACCGACAGCGGGATCGGATGTGGTGGCGGCCCCCGGCCGCGCACCCCGTAGCGCGCCCGTGAGGGTCGCCAGCATATTGGTGCCCGTGTCACCGTCGGGCACGGGGAAGACGTTGAGGGCGTCGATGCCGCCACGGTGCTGGGCCAGGGCTGCCCGAGCGCGGAAGGCCCACCGTCTCAGCGCGGCTCCGTCGAGCTCCTCCAGCGCAGGAGTGCCCGTCTGGTCGGCGGCGGCAGTCGCGGCCTCGCCGAGGGTGGGGTCTGGCTCCGCCGCAGGCGTGGCTCGGCCCAGCGCGGAGCCGACCTGGGCCGCAGAGCTGATCTCGGCGGCGGGCTCCTGCGCGTCCGGCTCGGGCGTTCGGTCGCTCACAGGCCTATCCTCACACCGAGGGCCGACAAGCCTGTCCGTCGTGCCTGCCCGGCTCGCCCAACCGGGACCCGGGCGGGATCCCGGCGTCGCGGCTAACTGCCTCTGGGCTCCGCGTATTTAGGCGTCTGCGACCGGCTCAGTTATCCTTGACCGGTTCCCGCCGCGCGACTGTGCCGGGCCTCGTTCATCACACCTCGTTCTCAGGAGTTTCCCGTGGCTGCCAACTGCGACGTCTGCGCAAAGGGACCGATCTTCGGTAACAGCATCTCGCACTCGCACCGGCGGACCAGCCGCCGCTGGACGCCGAACATCCAGCGTGTCCGCGCGATGGTCGGCCCGGCCGGAAAGACGCCGCGGCGCATCAACGTCTGCACCTCCTGCCTCAAAGCCGGCAAGGTCCAGCGCTGAACGTGTGACACGCCCCCCAAACCCGGGGCACCTTAAGAGCCGCTCGGCGCCGACCCGGGCGGCTTTTTGGACTCTCCGTGGGGGCGTCAGCCCCCGAAGTGGTCCCAGCCAAGCTTCGCGGGCACCTTCCCGTCGACGAGGGCGCGACCGGTCGGCACACCGCCGTCAGCCGGCGTCGAAGCGGCACTGACCACCCCGATCGGCCGCCATCCGGCTGGGAGCGGCTCCTGCGGCGAGAAGCAGCCGAGCAGCGCGTGGTCCTCTCCACCGGCCAGGACGCAGTCGCGCGCCGTGTGGGCGCCCAATACCGCGGCGATCACGGCGATGTCGGCGGCCAGGGCCGCGGTGCCGAGATCGAGATCGACCCCGGAGGCCCGCGCGACCCGGCCGGCATCCCGCACGAGTCCGTCCGACAGGTCGATCATCGCGTGCACTCCGGCCACCGCAGCCTGCGGGCCGGCCGCTAAGGGCGGTGTCGGACGGCGCTGCACCGCGACGAATACCGCCCCGCCCGGGCGCGTCGCAGCACCGGGCGCGGCCTCCGCGCCGCCTTCCAGGGCGGCAGCATCGGTCAACAGCCGGAGCCCGGCCGCGGCGTGCCCGAGCGTGCCGGTCACGGCGACTACGTCACCGGGCCGCGCCCCAGCCCGCGTCACCGGATCGCGGCCCTCCAGGTCCCCGACCGCGGTGACGCTCACGGCCCTCACCCCGGGACCGGCGCTGGACAGGTCACCGCCGAGAACGCCGGTGCCCGCGGCCGCTGCCGCGTCGCCGATGCCCCCGGCCAGGTCCAGGGCCCACCGAACCGGCGTCGACGGGTCGGCGATGAGGGTGATGAGCAGTCCTGCCGGCACCGCGCCCACCGCGGCCACGTCCGCGAGGTTCTGGGCCACGATCTTGGCCCCGACATCGGCCCCGGTCGACCACTGGTCACGCCAGTCCTGCCCAAGCACCATCGTGTCGGTCGTGAGCACCGATGCACCGTAGGACAGCCCAAGAACGGCGGCGTCATCGCCGGGGCCGAGCAGCGCGCGCGGCTCGGGCGGCAGGAGAGGGAAGATGAGAGCTAACAGTTCGTCCTCGCCGATGTCGGCGAGCCTCGCGCTTCGTCCCAGAGAAGGGTCGCGGGCGGGGTCGCACGGCTGGGGCGGCATCGGGCGAATCGACCTCCGTCGGGCATGATGGGCGGGCACTCAGGCTAGCCGACGACGGCCCAGCCCGGCCCGACACCGCCCGTCAGGAGGCCCCGTGGCGCCTACCGACCTACCCGTTCGAGCCGTGGCCAGGTGTGCCCGCGACACCCGCTCCGCGCGCCTCCCGGACGCGATCGCCGCGCCGGCCGACACCGGCCCGTCGGGCGCACGTATCGGCGCAGCTGCCGCGCTGATCCTGGTGTTGGCAAGTTGCGCGACGGGTGTGCAGGCCGCATCCCCAGCGCAGGCCACCGGCGCCGCGTGCGCCGCAGTGATCCGGCATTGGCCGCAGCGCGTCGCGCACCGTGATCGGGTGTCCGTGCGCGATGAGCCCGCCGGCATCGCGGCTTGGGGCGACCCCGCGATCATCGCCCGCTGCGGCGTTCCGCCGCCAGCGCCGACGACCAACGAATGCATCGGGGTCGACGACATCGACTGGGTCCTCGAGCCACTGTCCGACGGCGCGCGCTTCACGACGTACGGCCGGTCCCCGGCCGTGGAGATCCTCGTCCCGCACTCCTACGCGCCGGAGCCGCTGGTGCTCGGCGCCTTCACGGCCGCGGCGCGGCAGCTACCGACGACAGATCGCCGCTGCCGCTAGCGCAGACCGAGACGACGGCTGCGCGCCAACTCGAGCAGCTCGGTGATGAGGTCCCGGTAGGCGACCCCGCTGGCCGCCCACATCTGCGGATACATCGAGTGCGGGGTGAAGCCGGGCATGGTGTTGATCTCGTTGACGAGCACGTCGCCGTCGGTGGTGTAGAAGAAGTCGACCCGCGCAAGCCCCTCGCACCCGGCTGCCTCGAACGCCTTGAGGGCCATCGCCTTGATCTGTTCGGTCACCTCCGCGGGCAGCTGCGCGGGACAGGACAGCCGCACATCCCCGGCGGCGAGGTATTTAGCCTCGAAGTCGTAGAAGTCGTGGCCCCGGGTCACGACGATCTCGCCGAGCTCGCTCGCGCGATGCGGGTCGGTCCCCGCACCGGAGAGGATGCCGCACTCGATCTCACGCCCGAAGATCGCCGCTTCGACGACGACCTTGGGATCGTGCTCGCGGGCGGCCACGATCGCGGCGAGGAGGTCCTCGGGCTCACAGACACGCGTGATGCCCACCGAGGACCCCGCGCGCGCCGGCTTGACGAAGACCGGGAAGCCGAGCCGCTCGATGCGCTTAAGGCAGGCCTGCTGATCACCGGCCCACTGCCGATCGGTGATCACCTCATACGGCCCGAGCGGAAGGCCGGCCGCAGCGAAGACGATCTTCATGTAGTGCTTGTCCATCATTACCGCGGACGAAAGGACGCCGGACCCGACGTAGGGAATGTCGGCCAACTCCAGCAGGCCCTGGATCGTCCCGTCCTCCCCGAAGGGACCGTGCAGGAGCGGCAGGACGATGTCGACCCTGCCGAGATCGGTCGGCGGTGAGCCCGGGGTGACCGCGGTGAGGCAGTGATTCCCGGTCGCCAGGGGCAGCATGACGTCGGTCTCTGCAGGCTGGACCTGCGGCACGTGCTCCGAACTCAGGGCCCAAGCCTCGGGGTCGTCACGGGTCAGGACCCATTGGCCGTCCGGCGCGATGCCGATCGGCACGACGTCGTAGCGATCCCGGTCGATCGCGGCCATGACCCCGGCGGCCGTGGCGCACGAGACGGCGTGTTCGCTGGACCGGCCACCGAAGACGATCGCGACGCGGGGCCGCTGATTGTCGGCGCGCGTCGTACGAGGGGTGTCCCCGCTGGCGACCTCTGCGTCGTCCCGCGCGTCGACCGGGTGGGTGGGCATGCTCTGCTCGTTCATCGAGTCGGACTCTACCGGGGCCGGGGC
>JAUNUZ010000114.1:6104-7265 GCA_030537915.1 Micrococcales bacterium | reverse complement strand
CCTCGATCATCGCGCTCCAGCGACCCGAGGGCACCGGCCGTCGTGCCTCGCTACGGCCGTCGCGGTCGGCCACCTGTTGGTCGGGTTGCTCGGCGAGGCCCGTACCGACGCCGCGGTCGGGTGTGATCGACCGCGGCGGGAACATCCCGAGCATCCGCACGTAACCGCCGAGTGGGATCGCCTTGATGCCGTATTCGGTCTCACCCCACTTGCGCGACCAAAGAGTCGGGCCGAAGCCGATCATGTACTGGCTGCACTTCACACCGAACGCTTTGGCGGGGGCCAGGTGTCCGATTTCGTGGAGGGCGATCGAGGCGCCGATTCCGACGACGACGAAGAACACCCCGAGCAGGTACATCACGATAGGGACCCCTCCTGCACCCGGTCCGGGCGCGGCGCGAGACCGAGCACCTGGTGTGCCCGGGTGCGGGCCCAGCGCTCGGCAGACAACACCGTCTCAACGTCATGCACGCCCGATTTGTTCGCTGCCCGATCGAGATCGCCTCCCGCGGCCGCATCGTAGGGGACCTCACCGCGGGCTGCCCAGTCATCGACCACGCGCTCGACCGTGTCGACGATGTCGAGGAAGCCGATCCGGCCTGCGTGGAAGGCCTCGACGCATTCCTCGTTCGCCGCGTTGAAGACGGCCGGCTGCGTGCCCCCGGCGCGCCCGACCCGATAGGCCAGCGGCACCGCCCCGAAGGCAGCGGTGTCCAGGGGCAAGAACTCCCAGACCGCGGCCTGCCTCCAGTCGCACGCCGGCGCTGCGTCCGCGATCCGGTCCGGCCACCCCAGGCCCAGACCGATCGGGATGAGCATCGAGGGCGGCGAGGCCTGCGCCAGCGTCGAGCCATCACGGAACTCCACCATCGAGTGGACGACAGATTGCGGGTGGACGACGACCTCGATGTCGTCGAAGTCGACGTCGAAGAGCAGATGCGCCTCGATGACCTCCAACCCCTTGTTCACCAGCGTCGCAGAATTCGTCGTGACGACCCGACCCATGTCCCACGTCGGATGCGCGAGCGCCTGCGCCGGAGTCGCGTCCCGCAACTCCTCGCGACTGCGCCCGCGAAAGGGGCCGCCGCTCGCGGTGACGACGAGGCGCCGCACCTCATCGCGGCGTCCCCCGCGCAGGCACTGGGCGATCGCGGAGTGTTC
>JAUNUZ010000114.1:0-6049 GCA_030537915.1 Micrococcales bacterium | reverse complement strand
GACTCAGGCCGATCGAGCCGGTGATGCCGTTGAGCACGACATCCGCCGGTAGCCCGGCGACCTCGGCCGCAGCCTTGGGCCCGGCGACCACTCTGGGTCGGTAGCCAGATCGGTCGGCCGCGCGGACGGCCTGCGCGATCGCTCGCTGTAACGCCGGCTCCGCCCCTTCTTCGGCGACCGCGACAGTGGCGGCCCCGAAGGTGACGGCCTGCTGGGCAACCAGGTCCACATTCGACCCCGCGGCCAGCGCGACAACCCGGAATCGATCACGGTTGCGAGCGATGAGATCGAGCGCCTGTGTCCCGATCGAGCCGGTGGAGCCGAGGATGACGACGTCGCGTGTGTGCACGCTCGTTATTGTGGACCACCGCGCCGACAGCCTTGCTTCCCCAAGCTCAACGCCTAGGATCGAGGTGACAAAGCGGCCGTCGAGCCGACGCCGCGGGCGTCGGGCGGTAGCGATGAAGGCGGCGAGAGCATTGGCAAGCGACGGATTGAGTATCGGTTACCGGATCTGGTGGAGCTTCCGCAAGTTCATCATGTCCGTCTTCGGTCCGGCTCAGCTTTCGGGCGAAAGTGATCCCGTCGAGAAGCTGCGGCACGAGCGGGCCGCGAAGGTTGCGCAGATTCAGCGGGAGCGGGGCACATCCTGACGTCGCCGCACCTCTAGTGCGGCCAACCGGGGTCGTCAACCGCAGGTCGGAGGCGCCCGAGAGTCTCGCCGAGAACGGCGGTGGACCACCCGTCGTCCTGGGCCGCAGCGACGGCAGTCTTCTCCTCGAGAGCACGATGCGCCAGGCTGAGGTGCCATCAGATGCGGGCCGAAAGACCCGCAGCGACAACCGTACGCATTCCACGGCTGCGTAGTCCCGGACAGGGGATATCCGTTGGAGACGGCCCTGAAATCAAGCGTTTCCGTCGGGGACGGCTTGCAAAGTGATGTTCTCCCGGGCACGATCAGGTGATGCCGCAGGTCTCCAGAGGCTCCGATCCACGCCGGTCGACCACATCCTCGCCACCGCGCTCGTCGACCGCGCAGGACAGGGAGGCGGCCTCGGCCTCGGGGTTCGACGCGGCCAGCAGGGGAATCATCGAGGCCCTCCAGCGCGACGGTCGGGCCTCCTATGCCGCGATCGCGCGCAAAGTGGGCCTCTCCGAGGCAGCGGTGCGCCAGCGGGTCCAGCGCTTGCTCGACTCCGGCGCGATGCAGATCGTTGCGGTCACCGACCCGCTCCAGGTCGGCTTCCGGCGACAGGCGATGATCGGCTTGCGGGTGAGCGGGGACATCACGCCAATCGCCGACGCCCTCGCCGCGATGCCCGACGTCGCCTACGTGGTCACTACCGCCGGTAGCTTCGATCTGCTCGTGGAGATCGTCTGCGAGGACGACGAACACCTGCTCGACCTGCTCTGTCGGCGGATCCGCACCCTGGCGGGTGTCACCACAACTGAGACCTTCGTCTATCTCAGGCTCAACAAGCAGCACTACGATTGGGGCACCCGATGACCGCGCCCACCGAGCTCAGCGAGGCAACCGCGTCCACGACGCGCCGACCGAGCCGCGCCGCGCAGGCGCCGCAGAGCGTTGGGGCGACGACTCGCGTCGGTACGCCGCTGCCGGCTGCCCCCGGCGACCACTGGCCTCCCGGCACTCAAAGAGATCTTCGAGCCGATCGTGCCGGGGGCGCATAAGGTCCCGCACGGCGACCCTAGGCGGTCGCCCGTTCGACGTCGGGGTTGGCCGCTCAGTCCCCGGCGAGGGTCCGGATCTCGAGGCGGCCCTCGAGGGTGCGGTGCACGGGGCACCGATCGGCGATGCGCAGGAAAGCCGCCCGCTGGTCGGCGTCGAGGTCGCCGGCCAGGCGTATGGTCCTGCTCAGCAGATCAATGTAGCCCTCCTTGTGCTCGCACTCCGCGCAGTCGTCGGCGTGCAGGCGCTCATGGGTGACCACCGTCTCGACCTCGTCCAGCGGCCAGCCCTTGCGGTCGCCGTACATCCGCAGAGTCATCGACGTGCACGCGGCGAGAGCCATGGTCAGGTAGTCGTAGGGGGTCGGACCCAGTTCGTCGCCGCCGGCGGATGTCGGCTCGTCGGCCAGCAGGGTAAATCCGCGAGCCCGCAGACGGGTTGTCAGATCGCCGGAGTTCACCGCGCTGGCACCGATGTCGCGGTAGCGATCCGGGTCTGGCGTGGCCGGGCCGGCGCCGGCGTCGTCCAGATAGCGCTGTGCCCAAGCGGCGATCACCGTTGCCGCGTAATCGACGTCCGCCTCATCGGTGAGCAGGTGATCGGCCTTGTCCAGGGAGATGAAGCTCTTGGGGTGGCGGGCCGCGCGATAGATGGCTTCGGCGTTATCGATGCCGACCACCTGATCGATCGGCGAGTGCAGGATCAGGGTGGCGCCCGCGAATCCGGCGATCGCCTTGAGCGGCTCCTGTCGTTCCAGGTCGTCCAGGAAGGACCGGCCGATAGTGAAGGTGCGCCCTCCGATCGTCGCGGGCGCCGACCCGTCGCGAAGGATCGCGTCGACGTCGCCCTGCAGCACCTGCCGGACGTGGGCAGGGTCCGCGGGCGCCGCGATGGTGGCTACCGCCCGAACACTGGGCAGGTCCGGTGCGGCGCTGAGCACCGCGGCACCGCCCAACGAGTGCCCCACCAGCAGAGACGGCGGCGCCGCCACCTCGGCGAGGTAGTCGGCTGCGGCGCGCAGATCCTCCACATCTGCGGAGAAGGTGGATTCCGCGAAGTCCCCGTCGCTGTTCCCGAGCCCGGTGAAGTCGAAAGAGAGCACCACAAACCCCCGCGCGCTCAGAGCGCGGGTCAGCGCTCGGGCCACCGGCAGGTCCTTGGAACAGGTGAAGCAGTGCGCGAAGATCGCGGCGCCGCGCGGCGCCCCGGCGGGCCGTTCCAAACGGGCGGACAGCTGGTGCCCGCGCGGGCTGGGAAAGGTGCACGTCGTGGAACTCGGCACAGGGGCCTCCTTCGTCGTCACGTCGGCCGCAGGGTGTCGCGGATCCGCCAACCGTCGTTATCTGGTCTGCCCCGAGCATGTCAGAGGAGCGTCGCTCCGTTTGTCCGGCTCACCACGGGAGCCACCCGCTGCCCCCCTTGTCAGCGTCTACTCCAGAATGACTGGCGCTGGCTCGCGGCCACGTGCCCTTTGGAGCGGAGTACGGCTCGATTTCGCGTCGACCACACTGTGGCTATGAGTGCGTCATCGATCTCCCCCGGCAGCCGGGGGCTGCATCGCGCCCGTCGCATCGTTGACCTAGGGGCTCCGTACGCGCTCGTCACGATCACTCTGGCGGTGCTGGCAGGGGTCGTAATTCTGCTCTGGGCGGGTCAGGACGACGTGGCACGCTGGATCGGAAGTGGTTTCGCGCTTGCTATGGCGGCGTACACCTCAGTCGGCATGGTCCGCGATCTGCTCCGCGGAAACTGGGGTGTAGACGTGCTTGCCGTCACCGCAGTGGTGAGCACCGTCGCCGTCGGGGAGTTCCTGGCTTCGCTGGTCGTCGTGGTGATGCTCACGGGTGGAGAAGCTCTCGAGGACTATGCCGCGGACCGTGCGGGCAGGGAGCTGCGCTCTTTGCTCGACCGCGTTCCCCAGCAGGCACATCGGCTACGGCCCGGGACCGGAGAGCTCGAAGAGGTGCCGGCGCAAAGCGTTCGGCCCGGCGACCGCCTGCTGGTGCGACCTGCCGAAGTATTGCCCGTTGACGGCACCTTGCTCTCGGAGCAGGTCACCCTCGACGAATCCTCGTTGACCGGCGAAAGCCTGCCCGTGACCCGCTCCCGCGGTCAGAGCGTCCTCAGCGGGTCGCTCAACGGGGGCTGGGCCATCGAGATGATGGCGACCCACATCGCCGAGGAGAGCCAGTACCAACGGATCGTCGCG
The DNA here is from genome assembly GCA_030537915.1 of Micrococcales bacterium. GTDB lineage: Bacteria > Actinomycetota > Actinomycetes > Actinomycetales > Dermatophilaceae > Kineosphaera. The sequence continues at coordinate 2,150 of JAUNUZ010000114.1, read as the reverse complement.
CTCGTCCTGCAAGCTCAGGATCGGCGGGCGCCTCTGGTACGCATCGCCGACCGATACGCCGTCCCCTTCACCGCGGTGTCGTTGATCATCGCCGCCGCGGCTTGGGCCTGGTCGGGGGAAGCCGGCAGGTTCGCGGCCGTGCTAGTCCTTGCCACCCCGTGCCCGCTGCTGATCGCGCCGCCCGTCGCGTTCCTGGCTGGCATGGGCCGGGCGTCTCGCGGTGGCATCATCATCCGCGGTGGGGACGTGCTTGAGCGGCTGGCCGAGGTGAAGGCTGTGGCGTTCGACAAGACCGGCACCCTGACCAAGGGTGAACCGTCTCTTGTCGAGGTGCGTGCGGAGGCGTCCTACCCGCGCGAGGAGGTGCTGCGGTTGGCCGCATCTGCTGAGCAGTACTCGAGTCACGTGCTCGCTCGCTCGGTCATCGACGCGGCCCAGGAGTCCGCTCTGGTGCTCGAGACTGCGCACGAGGCTACCGAGCGGGCCACACACGGGGTGACGGCTAAATTGCCTGTCGGCGACGTCGCGGTCGGCAAGCGCAGCTTTGTCAGCGAGATCGCAGGGCCGATCCCCCCGGTCAGTCTCAGCGGGGGTGAGCTGGCGGTCTACGTTGCCGTCGATACGACGTATGTCGGAGCGTTGGTCCTACGCGACGAGGTCCGGCCCGATGCCGCAGCGACCTTGCGCCAGCTGACCGGCCTCGGGGTGGTGGAGACGATGCTCCTCACCGGAGACGCGCAGGCAACGGCCAACCATGTGGCTTCCGACCTGGGCATCGAGGACATCCGGGCCGAGTGTCTGCCCGAGGACAAGGTCCGGGTGGTGCAGCGGCACCCGCTCAGGGCCGTCATGATGGTCGGCGACGGCGTCAATGACGCCCCGGTGCTGGCCTCGGCATACGTCGGCGTCGCGATGGGGGCACGGGGCTCCACCGCCGCCAGCGAGTCGGCCGATGTGGTGGTCATGACTGACGACCTGACCAAGGTCGCCCTGGCCGTCTCGATCGGGCAGCGCACGATGAGCGTGTCGCGCCAAAGCATCTGGCTCGGTATCGGCCTGAGCGTGGGGCTCATGGGGTTGGCCGCCTTCGGCTTCATCCCCGCCATCGCCGGTGCGCTGATCCAAGAGTTCGTCGATCTCGCCAGCATCGGCAACTCCCTGCGGGCCCGCACGGCCGGCCGCGCGGGGACACCCCGCCCTTACACAAATGAGATCGCCGGGGCCGACTCCTTGCCGGGATAGGGGCCATTGGTCAGTCGGCGAGGATGAGGGGCGCTTCGTCCGGGATCCCGCGCCGGAAGAACTCGGGTTCGCGCCGCGATTGGATGAACATGGCAAGGACGCCGAGCAGCAGAACGGTCGCCCCGAGCAGGAAGACCAGACCGACGCCGAAAAGCTCGGAGCCGGACCCGTAGGCCGGGTCGATGCTGTCGATGGAGGTCTTGACGAAGAACGCCATGAGCAGAATACCGCCGAGGAGCGGCGCGATGAGCTGCGAGAACATCGTGCTCATGGTCGTGGTCGACGTCCGCCGGAAATACCACACACAAGCAAGCGCGGTGATCCCGTAGTAGAAACACACCATCATGCCAAGCGCTGTGATCGTGTCCCAGAGCACAGCCTCGGAGATCACTCGCATGATCGCGTAGAAGCCGAAAGAGATGACAGCTGCAACGATCGTCGCGTAGCCGGGCGACTGGTAGCGGGGCGTGATCGAGGCGAAACGCTTCGGGAGCGCCCGGTAGTAGCCCATCGCGAGCAGCGTGCGGGCCGGGGAGACAAAGGTCGACTGCAGCGAGGCCATCGAACTGGCCATGACCGCGAGCGACACGAGGATCGCGAACGGTCCCATCACCGGACCGGCGAGCGCGGCGAAGATGTTCTCCTGAATCTTGGTGTTGCCCAGCCCGTACTCCCCGTCCCCGATACCCGCGAAGGCAAGGGTTGCGGTGGCGACCAGCAGGTAGATCGCGACGATAACGAAGATCGTGGCGGTAGCCGCCCTGCCCGGCGTCTTCGCCGAGTCGGTCGACTCCTCGTTCATCGTCAACACGACGTCCCAGCCCCAATAGACGAAGACCGAGAGGGACACGCCTGCGGCGAAGGCCGAGAAGGAACTCACCCCGAAGGGATTGAGCCACTCCCAACTG
>JAUNUZ010000113.1:7052-7315 GCA_030537915.1 Micrococcales bacterium | reverse complement strand
CGTGGAGGTCGTCAGATAGGTGCCGGACTGGGCTCGCACGGTGGCCGGCGCGCCTGTGGGCGACCCGGTCGCCGAGACGGGCGCGGGCGCCTGCTGTTCCGGTCTCGGGGGCGGTGGCTGGGTGCCAGTCGCGGGTGGCTCGAATTCAGGCGGTGAGGGAATGCGCTCAGTCATGACGGTCCTTCCGGTGTCCGCTCGTACCCACTCTTCTAGGCGGCGGCGGCCCGCTCTCACCCGCGGAGCTCGACTGTCGGGGTCAGTGG
>JAUNUZ010000113.1:0-7042 GCA_030537915.1 Micrococcales bacterium | reverse complement strand
GCCGACCAGGTCGACGTTGCCCTCGTCCGTGTAGCTGTCCGCTCGTACCCACTCTTTTACCCCCTCTCACCCGCTTAACTCCACTGACGAGGTCAAAGACCATAAGGCAACTCGCTCTTACCCCGGCCGGGCGCGGTTAGGCTCGCTGGTCGTGATCGACTCCGACGTCTCAGCCGCACGCCCTGGCACTGCCGGCCCCGCCTCGGGCGTCCCCAACAACGGGGTCTCCCCCGGCTCCACCTCGACCAACCCCTACGAGCTCGCCCGCGCCGCCGCGGACGCGCTGCATGAGCAGACCGGCGTGGCGCGGCACGACGTCGCGCTCGTGCTCGGCTCGGGCTGGGCTCCCGCGGTCGCCGCGCTCGGTGAGCCACGCAGCCAGGTCCGGGTGACCGAACTGCCGGGCTTCGTCGCTGCGACGGCGGTCGGGCACCCTGGGACGATCAGCAGCATCGCCGTTGCGGACCGGAACCTGCTCGTCCTGCAGGGGCGCACGCACCTCTACGAGGGGCGCGGCGTGGCCGCTGTGGTCCACGGGGTGCGCACCGCGGCGGCGGCCGGCTGCCGCGCGGTGGTCCTCACCAACGCCGCGGGCTGCCTACATCGCGAATGGCCCCCTGGCACACCGGTGCTCATCAGCGACCACATCAATCTCACCGGGCAGTCACCGATCGTCGGAGCGAACTTCATCGACCTCACCGACCTTTACTCGGTGCGGCTGCGGACGGTGTGCCGCCAGATCGAGCCGACGCTGCCCGAAGGGGTCTACGTGCAGTTCCCCGGGCCTCACTTCGAGACGCCGGCCGAGATCCGGATGGTGCGCGCGATGGGCGGCGACCTCGTCGGCATGAGCACCGGGCTGGAGGCGATCGCCGCACGCGGGGCCGGCATGGAGGTGCTCGGGATCAGCCTCGTGACCAACCTCGCCGCAGGCGTGAGCGACGCCCCGCTCAGCCACGAGGAGGTCATGGCGGCCGGCAACGCCGCCGCGGCCCGGATGGGTGAGCTCCTGGCGCGCGTGGCACGCCAGATCTGAGCCCTTTCAGGGTTGCCGCGCTCGCACAGACGACAGCTGGGGCGCTCAGGCTTCGGCGAGCAGGGCGCGGGCGGCGTGGTAGCCGCCGAGCCCGCTGACGCCACCTGCGCGACGCGACCCGGCACCGGCCAGCAGGATGCCGTCGTGACCGGACTCGACGCCCCAGCGCTCGGCCGGAGTCCGCATCGGCTCGTCGTCCTGCGCGAACGGCCAGGTCAGTGGCTCATGGAAGATGTTCCCGCCCGGCATTGCCAGCACATCCTGCAGGTCGCGGGTCGTCTTGGTCTCGACGCACGGCCTCCCGGTGAGATCCGTTGCCAGGACATCGTCGATCGGCTCGGCGAGCACGCTGCTCAGGGAGTCCAGGACCGCTCGCTCGAGACGGGTCCGCATCGCGTCGTGCTTGGCATCGCAGAGATCGGCGACGAGACGGTGCGGGGTGTGCAGCGCGAAGACGGTCAGCGTGTGCGCACCGGATTCACGCAGCGATTCCTCGAGGATGCTCGGGTCGGTCAGCGAGTGGCAATAGATCTCGGCGGGCACGGGGTCGGGCACGCCGCCGCTGGTGGCGCTGGCGTATGCCGCGGCGAGCTGTGAGTACGTTTCGTTGATGTGGAACGTCCCACCGAACGCGGCTTCCGGTGCCAGACCACCCTCGCGCAGGTGGGGCAGCCGGCGAAGCAGGAGGTTGATCTTGACCTGCGCGCCCTCGACCTGCGGGGGTGCCCACGCCCGGGCCGAGGCCCGGCCCACGATCCGATCGAGGACGGCGGGCGCGGCAGCCCACAGGATGTGTCGGGCATCGACGAAGTGTTCGCCCTCCTCGCTGCGCCAGGTCACGCGGTCCCCGCTCACGGCCGTGATCTCGCACCCGGTGCGAAGCTGCGCCCCAGCCTGCGTGGCCGCGCCGATGAGGGCGCTGCTCAGAGCTCCCATGCCTGCGACGGGCACGTCCCAGTCACCGGTCCCGCCGCCGATGACGTGGTAGAGGAAGCACACGTTCTGCCGCAGGTCTGGCTCGTGCGCGTCGCCGAACGTGCCGATCAGGCCATCGGTCAGAGCCACGCCACGGGTCACGTCGTGGGCGAGGTATCGCTCGATGAGCTCCCCCAGCGGTCGGTCGAGGAGCTGCTCGACGACGTCGCGTTCCGCACCCGCCAGCGCCAGGATTTCGCCTCGCCGGGGCAACTCACCGGTGAATGTGGGCCACAGCGCCGCGGCCACCCGCCCCATCCGCTCATAGAGCGTGTGCCATCCCGCGAGATCGCCGCCGGCCCCGATCCGCCGGAACGATTCCGCCGTGGCCGCCCGATCGCCGTGGTCGACGAGCAGGCCGACATCCCCTGCGGGCACCGGCGTGTAGGAGGCGTAGCGCCGACGGCGCAGCTGCAGGTGCAGGCCCAGGTCTTGCACGATCTGCCGGGGCAGGAGGCTCACAAGGTAGGAGTAGCGCGAAAGGTGCGCGCCCATCCCCGCGAAGGCCTCGGTCGAGACGGTCGCCCCGCCGAGGTGGTCCTGCCGCTCGAGCAGGAGCACGGACCTGCCGGCTCGCGCGAGGTAGGCAGCGGCCGTCAGCCCGTTGTGTCCCCCGCCGACGATGACGACGTCGTAGCACGAGCTCGGCGGGCCGGCCTTGGGACGGTTTCGCGAAGAACGCCCGAGTTCACTGCGGGGATCAGTCTGCGACATGGCGTGCCTCTCTCGCTGGGATCAGGCCCGCCCACCATGGCGGGATCTCGGGCTGGAAGCACCGACCGGGCTGCTCCACCGCGAGAATCTGCTGACCCGCAGCTACCAGCTCAAGCCCGCCGACATCAGCTCGGTCTCGACCTCGAAGCGCTCGCGATCCGTCAATGGCGGCAGCGAGCTCGGCGCCTCCAGCCCGAGGTCGTGCGCGCAGCGGACGAGCACGTCATCATAGGCCGCGGTGCAGGCGCGGACGCGCGTGGCGAGCCCCGGCTGATTGGCGTCGCGCACCTTTTGGATCTCCGCCGCGAGGCGGGCGAGCTCGAGCTCGTGCAGGACGTGCGGCATCGGCTCGGGCGGGGGATGGCGGACGGCATCCACCTTGTCCATGAGTGGCTGCAATCGGCGCGGGACGCGTCCGGCGACCCCCCACTCCATGAGCGCGACTAGGCACCGCATCGCGAGAAACATCCCCGCGATGACCACGACATACCCGATCGCATTCATCATCGTTGCCACCTCTGGGGCCAAGCATGTCCTGGGCGTGCCGCGGCAGGCAAGACCTGCGGCGGGCTCTGGGCCAGAAATGTCGCTTCGCAAGAGGTGGCACAAGCAGGACATCGGCCGCGCTGAGCGCCCATCGCGGGCCGTGGTCAGCTAGTGCGCGGCCCTCTTCTGGTGCGGGATGACGTGCATGATGGCCACGACGAGCGCACCTACGACGAGGCCCACGACGGCCGAGCACAGCGTGTTGACCAGCCAGCCGAGCAGCCCGCCGACCGCCGTGACGGCCTGGGCCGCAGCCTCCTGGAGGTGGTGGACCGCCGCGTAGGGCGCGTGCCAGCCGAGCTCGTCGACGCCGACGACGAGGACGCGGCCACCGACCCACAGCATCGCCACCGTCCCGATGATCGCCAGCGCGGACAGCACCTTCGGCGTCCCGGCGACGAGCGCGCGGCCGACATGCCGCGCTGCCGGGGACTCCCGGCGCGTCAGGTGCACACCGATGTCGTCCATCTTCACGATGAGGGCGACGACCCCGTAGACGAGCGCCGTGATGACGATGGCGACGATGACGAGGACGATCGCGCGCGAGACGAAGGGCTCCGCGGCGACCTCGTTGAGCGAGATGACCATGATCTCTGCGGAGAGGATGAAGTCGGTGCGGATGGCGCCGGTGACCATCTTCTCCTCGTGCTCGGGTGCGCTGGCGGCCCCGATAGCCGACGCCTCTTGCGCACCGCCGTGTCCCGCCAGCGAACCCCAGATCTTCTCGGCGCCCTCGAAGCAGAGGTAGGTTCCGCCGCACATCAGCAGGGGCGTGAGCAACCACGGTAGGAACTGGCTCAGGAGCAGGGCCCCCGGGAGGATGAAGAGGATCTTGTTTCGCAGCGATCCGATCGCGATGCGCTTGATGATCGGCAGCTCGCGCTCGGGGCTGAACCCCTGGGTGTAGCGCGGTGTGACGGCCGTGTCGTCGATGACGACCCCGGCGGCCTTCGCGCTGGCCCGACCGGCGGCGGCACCGACGTCGTCGATGGAGGCCGCGGCCAGCTTGGCGATGGCGGCGATATCGTCGAGCAGCGCGACGAGGCCGACGCTCACCGGCTCTCTCGCAGCTGGGTCACGAGCACGGCAGGCGCCTGCCCGTCACGCGTCGAACGCGTCGACGTCCGCGGCGCGTCCAGCGGTCCCCGTCGGGGCGATAGGTCTCGATGGGTCACCCGGACAAGAATACCGAGCACCACCGACCCCCGGGACGACAGCTGCCGACGATGGCAGCACACAAAGCGCAGCATGGCCATTGTCCCAAACCCGGTCTCAACCACGCCCGTTGTCGGCGTCCCCCTGCTCGCGCTCCTCGCGCAGGGGGTCGTCGGCACGCTCGAACGCTTCGAGGTCGCGCTCGACCTGCGGGTCGATCCCGATGTCGGCGTGGGAGGACTCGCCGCGACCGCCGTAGGGGTCCGCCAGTTCGTCGGAGTCCGACGCCGGCCGCCGCGGAGGGGGAGGCCCGAGTGCGGGCGGTTGCGGGCCCGCCGAAGGGGGCGGCTCCTCATCGGGTCGCCTACCGTCGTGGAGGCCGCCGTCGGGGTTTGCGGCCCATGCGGGGTCCGGCGCGGAGGCGCGGGGCTCTCCCCTCGCGCGCCGTCCCCGCACGAGCACGAGCGCCAGGCCCGAGACGAGACACGCGACGAGAACGAGCGTGGCCCAGATCCAGCCGTTGTCCATGGGATTGCCCTTCGTAGACACACAGTTGGTCAGGACCGACCGCGGAGGCGCTGATCCCGAGCCACGCCCGGACCTGCGGGCCGGACGGGGAAGGTGCACCCGGCACCATTGCCTGTCCAACCCCCCGTCGACGAAAGCACGGCTATGCCAGGCTATGCCGGTGAGCAACCGGGTCAAGGCCGCGGACGTGGCGCGACTCGCCGGGGTGTCACGGACGGCGGTGTCGTTCGTCCTCAACGGTCGAGCGCACGGCAACATCGCCCCCGCGACCGCCGAGCGTGTCCGCGCCGCGGCCCAGACGCTCGGCTACACCCCCGATCGGGTCGCGCAGGCCCTGCGGTTGCAACGAACCCACGTCGTCGGGCTCGTCACCGACGCGATCGCCTCCTCCCCCTTCGCCGGTCGGCTGCTGTCGGGGGCACTCGACCGGGCGGCCGATTCCGGCTATGTGCTCGTCCTCTTCGACAGCCAGAATCACCTGGCACGGGAGCAGGAGGCGGTCGAGGAGTTCACGCGCCGACGGGTCGATGGGCTGGTCTACGCGACGATGGGACTGCGCCGGATCCTGCACCTGCCGCAGACGAGTCTGCCGATGGTCCTGGCCAATTGTTTCGTCGAGCAGGGCTCGCTCACCAGCGTGATCCCCGACAACGTCGCGGCCGGCGCCGCCGCCGCCGCACACCTTCTCGGGCTCGGCCATCGCCACCTCGTGATGCTCGGGGGTCCCGGGGACATCGCCGGGACGCAGCGCATCGAGGGGTTCCGCGCGGGGCTCGTCGCGGCCGGGGCCGCTGGCGTGCAGGGATCGGTCATCGGTCTGGGCAAGACGTGGACGATCGACGTCGGCTACAACGGCACGCGCGGTCTCTTCACCGACGCGCGCGACCGCGTCCGGCCGCCCGGCCAACGCCCGACAGCGATCTTCGCCATCAACGACCGAGTCGCCACCGGCGCCCTACTCGCCCTGAGCAGCCTGGGGCTGCGGGTGCCCGACGATGTCTCGATCCTCGGCTTCGACGACCAGGAGCAGCTTGCCGCCCACGTCGTACCGGCGCTGACGACCTTTGCGTTGCCGCACCGGGCGATGGGCGAGGTCGCCATCGACCGCCTGCTCGCCCAGCTCAGCGGCCGGGAGGGCCCGCGCGACAGTGTGCTTCGGCTGCCGTGCCCGCTCATCGAGCGCGAGTCGACCGCGCCACCGGCTTCGAGCTGAGCGACAGTGACCATGCCCGCACCGGCATTCAGGGGACGGCTCCGGTCGTTTGCGCCCCCTGCTCTTGCGTAATCCGCGCAGGGGACGGGTAATAGCTTTCGTGACGAATTCTTCGGACCGCGGCAGCGCCGCGGCTGCTCACGTGCCCGCCGAGGCCGCAGAGCCGGGCGCGCCCTCGGGTCATCTGCCCAGCGCAAGCCCCTCGTCATCGGCCGCCCCGCTCGACGCCCCCGCCTCCGGCTCGGCCACCCGGACCGCCCAGGACCTGACGCAGGCCGGGGAGCGGGTCGAGGTCACCGAAGACGCCATCGTCCCAACGCGCGATCACCCCGTCCACGAGAGCAAGGGCCCCGGAACCGGGGTCGCGGCGATCGCCGGGACCTTGCCGCGGGTCGGAATTGTGCTCGTGATCCTGGCGTGCGGCTGGCTGTCGGTCTCTGCGGTCCAGAGCCTGCAGAGCATCGTCGGCCCGCTGCTACTCACCCTCAACCTCGCGATCGTCGCCTACCCCGTCCAGGCCTGGCTCAATCGCTACGGCATCCCGCGCATCATCGGCGCCTGCGTGTCCGGCGCCATCATCTTCGCGATCCTGCTCGCCTTCTTCGGGGCGCTCGGCTGGTCCCTGACGCTGCTTATCCAGGAGATCCCGCAATACCAGTCGCAGTTCACCTCGATCTACCAATCCGTGCTGGAGGAGCTCAAGCGCTTCGGCATCAGCGAGACCCAAGCCGTCCAGCAGCTGCAAAGCCAGCTCGACCCCTCCCGGGTCGTGAGCCTGGCGACCCAGACGCTCAGCGGGCTGACCGGGATGCTCTCGCTCCTGCTGGTCACCGTGACGATCATCTTCGTGGTGCTCATCGACTCGATGAACCTCC
>JAUNUZ010000112.1 GCA_030537915.1 Micrococcales bacterium | reverse complement strand
GTCCGACCCGGAGATCTCCGAGTGGATCGACTTCGCTCGCTACTACGCCGAGCGCGCCCTGGAGCTGGAGCCGGGAGCGAGCCTGCACACCGACGGCGCCCGATTCAGCCCCGGCAAGGTTGTCCTGGTGACCCCGCCGTGGAACTTCCCCGTGGCGATCCCGACCGGCGGGGTTCTCGCCGCGCTCGCTGCCGGCTCGGCCGTGATCATCAAGCCCGCGCACCCCACGCCCGGCTGCGTCGAGGTCGCCTGCGAGGCGATCCACGAGGCGCTGGCCGAGGCGGGCGTCGACCCCGACGTCCTCCAGGTCGTGCGCACCGACGAGGGCGAGGCCGGGCGCGCGCTCGTCGCGCACCGGGACGTCGACACGGTGATTCTCACCGGCGCCAGCGACACGGCCAAGCTCTTCGCCGGGTGGCGGGCACACCGCGATCCCGCTGCCGGCGGGGCCCGCGTCTACGGCGAGACCTCGGGCAAGAACGCCCTGGTTGTCACCCCGGCGGCGGATCTCGACCTGGCGGTGGCAGACCTCGTCAAGTCCGCCTTCGGGCACGCCGGGCAGAAGTGCTCGGCCGCCTCCCTGGCCATCCTCGTCGGCTCGGTCGGCCGCTCCGAGCGTTTCTCGCGCCAACTCATCGACGCAGTCGAGTCCCTCCAGGCCGGCTGGCCGCTGGACCTGTCGACCTCGATGGGCCCGGTCATCGAGCCCCCCGGCGACAAGCTGCGGCGCGCCCTGACGACACTCGAGCCCGGTGAGACGTGGCTCGTCGAGCCTCGCCAGCTCGACGACAGCGGACGGTTGTGGTCCCCCGGCCTCAAGGACGGCATCGCGCCGGGGTCGTTCTTCCACCTCACGGAGGTCTTCGGCCCGGTCCTCGGGATCATGCGCGCGGGATCGCTGCACGAGGCGATCGAGCTGCAGAACGCGACGGCCTATGGCCTGACCGGAGGTCTGCACAGCCTCGATCAGGGCGAAATCGACACGTGGACGGATGAGGTCGAGGTCGGCAACGCCTACATCAACCGCCACATCACCGGCGCCATCGTGCGGCGGCAGAGCTTCGGTGGCTGGAAGGCCTCCGTCGTCGGCCCCGGTGCCAAGGCCGGCGGCCCGAACTACGTTGCCCAGCTCGGCACGTGGACCGCCCAGGGGCTGCCCACCCGGCTGGCTGAGCCCGGCGATGCTGCCCGAAGGGTGCTGCGCGAACTGCTCGCGCTGCTGTCGGACCGCTCCGAGCGCACCTGGTTGCGGGCCGCGGCCGGCAGCGACGCGTACGCGTGGGAGCACGAGCTCGGCAGGGCGGTCGATGAGTCAGATCTCGTCGTGGAGACGAACGTTTTCCGGTACCGCCCCTACCCCTGCGTCTGGGTGCGCACCGCGCCCGAGTGCCGGCCCGCGCAGCTCTATCGGGTCATCCTCGCTGGGCTGGCTGCCGGCGCCGAGGTGCGGGTGAGCCTGGATCCGAGCACGAGTGCAGAGCTCAAGGCCCTCGACGGACACGACGAGGAGGCTTGCACCGGGCTGCGGACGCTCACGGGCTTCATTGATCGCGCGGAGACGGACGCGGACTTCCTCGCGCGTGTCGAGCGCGGTGAGGTGGCCGGCCGGGTGCGCCTCGTCGGAGCCAATGACGCTCTGGCGACGGAACTGGCGGACGAGAACGTCACCCTCCTGGCGGGGGAGGTCGTTGCGACCGGTCGCCGCGAGCTGCTGACGATGCTGCGCGAGCAGGCGATCAGCCAGACGATGCACCGCTTCGGTCACCTGCCCCCGGCCCGGCCGGCGATGGCGTGATCACGATCCCCGACTTCGACCGGCTCTACGAGAGCGATCCGGACCCCTGGCGGGTCGCGACGAGTTGGTATGAGCGGCGCAAGATCGAGGTCGTGCTGGCCTGCCTGCGTCGCGACCGCTACCGGCTCGCCTGGGACGCGGCCTGTGGAACCGGCGAACTCGTCGCAGGCCTGGCCAGCCGGTGCGACAGGATTCTCGCCAGTGACGCCTCGGCGCAGGCGTGCGCCTTGACCGCAGCCCGCTGTGCGGGCGTGCCCACCGTCGGGGTCGAGCGGGTCGTGGCGCCCGCTCTGCCCGAGGCGTTCGTGGGGCGGCCCGGTGCGTCCGCACAGCCGGGCCCGGACCTCATCGTGCTGTCGGAGTTCCTGTACTACCTCGACGACGCGGATCGCGCGCTCACGGCCGCGCGGGTAGCGCAGGTCGCCGCCCCCGGCGCGGACGTGCTGGCCGTCCACTGGACCCCGCAGCCGGAGGACGCACACCTGCCGGGCGTGCAGGTGCACCTGGAGCTCGACGAGGCGCTGCTGGGTCGAGGCTGGGGCCGGCTCGTCTCGCACCGCGACATCGAGTTCGTCCTCACGCTCTGGTCGACGGACGTCCCCGCGCGCATCGGTCGTTGACACCGGCCCCTGCCGGGGCGACACGCCCCAGCCCCGGCAGCGCGCCGCAGGCTCGGTCTGGGACCCTGGGATGTGCAGGAGCGAGCGGGATTCGCTACGATCCGGTGCCACGATTTAGCCGCCTTCAGGCGCGCTGGCGAGGGACCGACGCCGACGCACATGGTCGGCGCGCACGGCTGACGACAATGGCGACGAGAGGCTGACATGACCTTCGACAGAGGATCAGCTACGCTGCTCGATCTATCGGCCCCCCAGAGCTTGGGGCCGCAGGTGTACCAACGTGACTCGACGAGCCTGCGGACGAAGTCTGCCGCGGACACGAAGTCCTACGACACCGACTCCCGTGACGTCCTTCGGGAGGGCAACATCCCCGGCGACGGCACCCGCAGTGTGCGGCTGTGCCACCACCTCATGGCGGTTCGCGAGGCACGCGCCACGATCGTGGCGGACCTGCGCGAGCGTCGGATCTGCCCCGACATCATCGACGAGGCCGAGTCTGTCATCGCCGAACTCGTCGGCAATGCCATCCGGCATGCGCGGCCCCTGGCCGACGGCTGCGTGCGGATCCGCTGGAAGGTCAAGGCCGGGGCCGTCGAGGTCGAGGTTCGCGACGGCGGGAGCGACTCGACGCCGCGCGCGGCGCGCCCCTCACCGATGGCCCTGCGCGGCCGCGGGCTGCGCATCGTGCGCAGCATGGCGCACGAGTGGGGCGTGCAGGACGAGGGCAACGGGCGCACCGTGTGGGCCGCGCTCGGCGGACCCTCTCGTCGCCGCGCCGGCTGAGACGTCACGGGGCAGGTGCAAGGATGTGCGCCTCCCTGCTGCGCTCGGTCGCGGCAGCCCGGAGCCACCCGTGCGAACCCACCCCTGCAATGCTGCGTAGGCGGGGCTGCCGCGGGCCTGTCATGGCCGGGCCCTAGGGTTCGTGGCATGGGTAAGGCCTCGCGCGTTGCGCGCAAGAACGAAGTGCGCCGTGCGCGCAGGAACGACCCGACCGAGTCGACCCGCGCCACGACTGCCAAGGTCGTGCCCGCCCCCTTCGTGGGCCGTCCCTTCGAGGGGCTGCCGTCGGAGAGCGACTGGGTCGCACTCCGCGAGATCGTGCCTGCCGCGACCGCGACGGTCCGGCTGCGACCCGACGCGGTCGAGGTGGTGCGAGCCGCGCAGGGCCGCGCAGAGGACCCAATCACGGTGCTACCCGCCGAGGTGACGATCACGACCGTCCTGCCGATGGCCTGGCCCGCCATCCATCGCGCCGACGGGGTCCACTTCGTCGCGCTGCAATCCGTCGCATCCAGCGGTGACGCGAGCCGCGACCTGGCGTTGGCCCTGCTCGCGGTCGCCGCCGCCCCGGTCGGTGAGCCGGTCACGGCAATCGGCCAGGCCGCGGCCTCGACCCCCCGCCTGCAGGAGCTGCTGGACGTCGACGCGCCCTTCGACGTTTCGGTGCGGGACGGCTTCGACTACTGGATCGCCGACGACGTGACCCTCGACGAGGAGGCCGCGGCCGCCCTGGCGCAGGCTAACGAGTCGATCATCCCGACGGTCAAGATGGCGGCGGCGCCCTCGGCCTACTGGTGCCGTGTCGGTGCGCGGACTCACCTGCGCTGGATCCTTCCCGGCGACGAGGACGCCGCGACCGCGGCGCTGGCGCGGCTGCACGCTCGAGCCGCCCTCGCCGGTCAGGACGGGCTCGGCGCGGGAACCCGCTTCCTCGGGGCGTTTCGCGCCGGTGGACTGCTCGCCCCGGTCTGGGATCTCGATCCGGCGCTCGAGGCGGACGCCTACGAGGCGGCACTCACGCAGCTGGTGCCCCGCTACCAGCGGACGCTGGCCGACGACTCGCCCCTATCGGCCGACGAGCGGCGGGCCCGGGCGGGCCTGATCAGCCGTCAGCTCACGCTGCGCTGAAGGCGGGAGGACGTCGTGGAGCGCATCGGATACCTGGGCCCCGCCGGCACGTTCAGCGAGGTCGCGCTGCGATCGCGGCCGGAGTCACGCAGCGCCTCCGCCGAGCCGTACGGATCCGTGGACGCGGCCCTGGGCGCCCTACGCGAGGGTCAGATCGACGGTGCGGTCGTGCCCATCGAGAATTCCATCGAGGGGGGCGTCCCGGCGACCCTGGACTCCCTGGCGGTGGGGGAGCCCCTGCGCGTTGTCGGCGAGATGGTCATCCCGGTCACCTTCGTCCTCGCGGCTCGCCCCGGCACGGCTCTGGGGGACATCGAGGCGGTGAGCACGCACCCCCACGGCTGGGCCCAGGTGCGCCGGTTCGTCGCGCAGCGGCTCCCCGGTGCGCGCTTCATCCCGTCCACCTCCACGGCGGCGGCCGCGGTCGATCTCGCCCGCGGCGCGGATACCTGGCATGCGGCGACCGCCTACCAGGGTGCCGTCTGTCACGAAATGGTTGCCCGCGACCACGGTCTGGAGATCTTGGCCAGCGATATCGGGGACAACAAGGCCGCGGTGACGCGCTTCGTCCTCGTCGCCCGGCCGGGCTCGATCCCGGCGCCGACGGGTGCCGACAAGACGAGCGTCGTTCTCTTTCAGAAGCTCGATCACCCCGGCGGATTGATGGGCCTGCTGGAGCAGTTCGCCGTGCGGGGGATCAACCTGACCCGGCTCGAGTCGCGTCCGACCGGTGAGTCGCTCGGACAGTACTGCTTCTCGGTCGACCTCGAGGGGCACCTGCACGACGCGCGCGTCGCCGAAGCCCTCATGGGGCTGCATCGGGTGTGCGCGGAGGTGCGCTTCCTCGGTAGCTATCCCACGGCCAACGGCCGCAGCCCCGCGGTCGGCCCTGCCCACGACCGGCCCGCCTACGACGAGGCCCAGGCCTGGCTGCGCGGTCTGAACGGGTAGGAGGCGCGGCCCGGGCTCAGGCTCGGGGGCGCGCCGGATCGGGCACGAAGGTCGACAGCAGCATCGAGATGAACGAAAGCACGAGGGCGCCGAGGATCGCGCTCCAGAAGAACGAATCGATCGAGAAGTCGAGCCCGAGGCCGCCGGAGACCCATGCCGTGATCGCGAGCATGGCCGCGTTGACGACGATTGTGAAGAGGCCGAGCGTCAGCACGATGAACGGCAGCGAGAAGAACGTGACCACCGGCTTCATCGCCGCGTTGACGATGCCGAAGACGACGGCGACGAGCAAGATGGTCACCAATCGATTCGACAGGCTCGGGCTCTCCTCGCCGAGGCGGATGCCCGGCACGACAAGTGCGGTCAGCCAGAGGGCGAGTGCGTTGACGCCGACTCGGATCGCGAGATTCACCATGGCCGGTATCCTTCCACGCGGCCTGCGTTCAGTCGGCCACGTGGCAGAAGGCGAGACGTAAAGTGCGGATCATGTCGACCGAGTCCATGGACCCAGAGCAGGAACCCCAGCGGCGGGCCGACCGGCCGCTTCGCTTCCGCGCCACGCTCGATGTGATTCCTGCCTACCAGCCGGGCAAGCCGCCGGCCCCGGTCGAGGGCGTGACGAGCTACAAGATGAGCAGCAACGAGAATCCGTACCCGCCGCTGCCCTCGGTGGCGGCTGCCGTCGCGGACGAGCTGACCTCGATGAACCGCTACCCGGACCCCTCGATGCATGAGCTCAGGGAGCGGCTCGCGCGGGAGCTCGGCGTGCAACCCGACGAGCTCATCATCGGAAACGGCAGCTCGGGTGTGCTGTCCCAGATCGTCAACGCGTGTGTTGACGCCGGTGACGAGGTCATCTACGCCTGGCGCTCCTTCGAGCTCTACCCGATCTGCGTCGCGGCGGCGGGAGGTCGCTCGGTGCAGGTCCCGCTCACCGCCGACGGCCGCCACGACCTACCCGCGATGGCCGCGGCCGTGCACGCCGCCACGCGCATCGTCATCGTGTGCACCCCGAACAACCCGACCGGTCCCGCGGTCGGGTCGGGCGAGCTCGCGGACTTCCTCGCCGGGGTCCCCGCCGACGTGCTCGTCCTCATCGACGAGGCCTACCTGGAGTTCGTCACCGCGTCGGACGCCATCGATTCGCTCGCGCTCTACCGTGCGCACCCCAACCTCGTTCTGCTGCGGACCTTCTCCAAGGCGTACGGGCTCGCGGGGTTACGCGTCGGCTACGCCATCGCACACCCGCACGTCGCGGCGGCGCTGGCCAAGCTCGGCCTCCCGTTCGTTGTCACGAACCTGGCCCAGCGTGCCGCCGTAGCCAGCCTCGACGTCCGTGGGGAGCTCGAGCTGCGCGTCAAATCCCTGGTGGCGCAGCGCGAGCAGATGGTCGTCGCGCTCGCCGAGCAGGGCTGGGACATCCCCGACACGCAGGCGAACTTCGTGTGGTTGCCGCTGGGCCAGGACGCCGTCGAGTTCGCGGCCGCGGCCACGGCGCGCGGCCTGTCGGTGCGCCCCTTCCCCGGTGACGGTGTGCGCGTCTCGATCGACGAACCCGTCGCGAACGAGACCTTCTTGGAGGTGGCGGCCGCGTTCCGCCTGGGGATGCCGCGCGCCTGATCGGCGGGGGTCGCAGACGGCGCGTGACTAGAGGTCCCTGGGGTCCTTGCGGTCCTGGTCGGTGCCGGAGCGGCTCTGGGGCACGTCATCGAGCGGGTCCCCGCCGTCGTAGCGGGGGTCGCGGTGCTCCAGGACGCGCCGCCACCAGCCGACGGCATTGCCGGAGACCGCGACGGCCAGCAGGAGGAGCAGCCCGGCGTCCGCAAGTGGTTGCCAGCCGGCCATCGCCACGGCACCGCCGTCGCGGAGCACGACCGTGATCTCGTCACCCGGGTCGAGACTGAAGAGGCCGGGGTGCTCCAGTGTCGCGGTGCGCAGGCGCGCGGAGGTGTCGGTGAATCGCACGATGCACCCGTCACCGGCTTCACCGGCCTCATCGGCGGCGGTGTCGTCGGCGTGGGTGAGGGATCCGAGACCGCGTGGGCAGTGCACGACCACGGCCGCAGCTCTCTCGCGCGCGCCCAGG
>JAUNUZ010000111.1 GCA_030537915.1 Micrococcales bacterium | reverse complement strand
ATGCCAGGCACTAGCTCGCCGTTGGCGTGCGTGTAGTCGTGGCAGCCCATTCGCGAATACTGGGTGATGAAGCCGGGGTGGATTGTCGCCCAGGACTTGCTGCCGCGGAAGGCCACGCCGTAGCGGCCTTCGCTGCGGTCCGTCAGATCATTCGCCAATTGCTGGAAGTTGCCCCAATCGTCGGCGGGCTTGATCCCCTTGGAATCGAAGTACGCCTTGTTGTAGGCGACGACGTTGTTCTCGAAACCCCAGGGAATCGCCCACTGCCCTCCGGAACCCAACGGACTGCCGGGCTTGAAATCCCAGCTCGTCGACGTCCGAAGACCCTCGTAGATGTCCTCGAAGTCGTATTCCTGGTTCGTCGCCGAGGCGTTCGCGATCCAGGGCCGCAGATCCTCCATCCAACCGGGTGGACCGTACTGCCAGATGAAGTAGGCGCCCACCATGTACACGTCGTGGGATCCCGATCCACCGGCCAGCTCGGTGTTGAGCTTGGTGAAGTAGGCGCTCTCGGGCACGAGATCGGCGACGATCTGGATTCCGGTCAGGTCGGTGAACTCCTTGAGCAGGGGCTGGAAGCTCTGCTGGTAGGGATGCGGAGTCTGCAGGATGCGCACCGTCTGCCCGCGCAGCTTCTTCCAGTCGAACGTCCCGGTGATGTCCGCGGCGCCGTTGGGGTGCCGCGTGCCGCCACCGACGCCGCACGAGGCCAGGGATGGCAGGATCGTCGCGCCGAGACCGGCCAGGCCGGCCGTTCGCAGCACATCGCGTCGCGACCACTCTCGCGACGCGAGGCTCATGCGGCGCCGCCGGGGATGAGGCTGACCTTGATCGACTCCTTGCCGGAGGCCACCAGGTCCAGGCCCTTCTGGAAGTCCGCCAAGGGCAGCTGGTGCGTGCAGATCTCATCCATGGGCAACCGGCCCTCCTCGATGAGACGAATCGCGGCCGGCCAGCAGTTGGGCCCCAGGTGGGCCCCGCGGACATCGAGTTCCTTGTCGTCGCTGATGATCGACCAGTCCACCGACACGTCTTCCTTGAAGACCGAGTACTCGACGAACCGCCCCAACTTGCGCAGGCAGTTGAGCCCTTGGATGACCGCGGAGGGGTGCCCGGTGCCCTCGAGGTAGACATCCGCACCGTAGCCGCCGGTCATCTCCTTGATCCTGGCGACCGCGTCCTCCTCGGCGATGTTGATGACCACGTCGGCGCCGGTCTTCCTCGCCAGCTCGAGCTTGCGCGGGTCCATGTCCAACGCCACGATCGTCGCCGGGAACTTCGCAGCCGCGCCTGCAATCATGCCCAGACCGATCGGGCCGCAGCCGGCCACGACGACGACGTCCGAGAAAGTGATCTCAGCGCGCTCGATCGCATGCAGCGCGCACGACAGCGGTTCCGCGAAGGCGGCATGCGCCGGCGGCATGTCCTTGCTGATCTTGTGGACCAGCGATTCCTTGGAGAGGACGAGGTACTCCTCCATGCCACCCGGATTCGCGCGCTTGAATCCGTACATGTTGTGCACCTCGCACATGTGGTAATTGCCCGTGTCGCAATAGCGACAGTCCCAACAGGGCACGATCTGTTCCACGACCACGCGGTCGTCCAGCTCGACATTCCAGCGCTCGCGCGCTTGGTCGTCCAGGGCGACGACACGGCCCGTGATCTCGTGCCCGGGCACGACATCGGTTTCGGTCCACGCCGGACGGTTCTCATCCCCCCAAAACTTAGCCGCGCCCGCGTAGCACTTCAGATCACTCGCACAGATCCCGACCGCCTCGACCTTCACCAGGAGTTCGCCCGCCCCACGCGTCGGGACGTCGATCTCCTCCAGCCGGTAATCCTTGGGACCGTAGACAAGCACCGCCTGCATCCTCTCGGGCAGCTTCGCCTCAGCTGACTGACCAACCTGGGTCATGGCCTCTCCTCCAATTTTCTTGGTGACCCGGAGTACTCGCTCCGGGAGTGGCGGTGATGACCCTAGTCCTTGCGGATGCCCCAACACGACGAGAGCCGCGCGGACCGCTTCACCGACGACCTGCTTGTGCGAGCGGCGCGCCTGTACTACCTACAGGACGCGACGCAGGCGGAGGACGCGAAGGCGTTGGACGAGCCGCCCGACCGTCAGCCGATTGCTCGCCGAGGCTCGCTCCCGCGGCATCCTCGTCGCCGCGCGGGCGGGCTACGTCAATCGGCTCGTGACCGACCGCGAGAGCGCCCAGTCGCTGCTCGAGGCGACCGCGCGCGACGAGGCCGCCTCCATCGCGGCCCCAGACACCGCGAGTGCCGCCGGATGCTCGTGATTGAGTAGCGACATGTTGACCACCCGCATTGTCCTGGCCCAGCGTCCGCACGGCGAGCCGACATCGCAGGATCTGCCGTTGGAGTCCGCGCAGTTGCCGGACCCGACGCCAGGCCAGGCCCTGCTCGAGACGCTCTACCTCTCCCTGGACCCCTACATGCGGGGGCGGATGAGCGACGCGAAGTCGTATGCCGCGCCGGTCGAGATCGGCCAAACGATGGTTGGCGGCACCGTCTCGCGCGTGCTGCAGTGCCCCGGTTATGAGTTCGCGCTGGGCGACATCGTGCTGGGTTACGGCGGATGGCAGACGCATTCGGTCGAGCAGGTCAGCGGATTGCGCCACCTCGACCTCGAGGCCGCGCCCGTCTCCACAGCCCTGGGGGTCCTGGGGATGCCGGGCTTCACTGCCTACTCCGGACTCTTGACCATCGGCAAACCACAGCCGGGTGAGACGGTTGTGGTCGCGGCCGCGACAGGCCCGGTGGGGTCGGCGGTCGGGCAGATCGCCCGCCTCAAGGGCGCGCGAGCGGTAGGGATCGCGGGCGGCCCCGAGAAGGTCGCGATCCTGCAGGACCTAGGCTTCGACGCGGGCATCGACCGACGCTCGGACGACTTCCGCGCCCGGCTGGCCGAGGCGACACCCGACGGCATCGACGTCTACTTCGAGAACGTTGGCGGAGCCGTCTTCGACGCCGTCCTGCCGCGGCTCAACAGTTTCGCCCGAATGCCCGTCTGCGGTCTGGTCTCTGACTACAACACGACGAGTCTGCCCAAGGGGCCCGACCGGCTCGGTCTGCTCATGAGGCAGATCCTCTCCAAGAGCCTGGCGGTGCGCGGCTTCATCCAGACCGAATTCGTCGAGGCCCAGTTCGCGGACTTTCAACGCGACATGTCGGGCTGGATCGCGGACGGCAGCGTCGGCTACCTCGAGGACGTCGTCGATGGCCTCGACCAGGCGGTCGAGGCCTTCCGCGGGCTTCTACGCGGAGACAACGTCGGCAAGCTGCTCATCCGCGTGAGCGGATAGACACAGTCCGGAGCAATCGTCCCGGTCCGGCACAACCTCGCCACCTGCCGCGGCCGGCTCCAACCAGGCCGGCTCAATCCTCGTGCGCGGCCTCCTGGATCGCAGCGAGCGCGTGGACCTGGGCCCTCGTGGCGGGGTACAGCTCCTCGTAGATGGTGAAGAGCTGCTCGTAGACCTCCCGGGCCTGCGGACGCGGCTCTATGACCTGTCCGATGCGCGCCCAGTCGGTGTCGGGCGGAAGCAGACCGGTGCCGATCCCGGCGAGGAGCGCATCGCCATAGCTCGCGCCGATCGCCTGTTCTGGCACCTCCTGCGGGCGCCCGGTGACATCGCTGACGATCTGCGTCCACAGGCCGCCCTGGGTGCCGCCACCGACGGCGACGAGCCTGCTGATCGGCGCGGCGTCGTCCTCCAGGAACTCCAGAATCTGCCTGATGCCGTAGGCGATGCCCTCATAAGCAGCCCGGAACAGATGGCCGCGCCCGTGCCGCAGGCTGAGACCCGCGATCACGCCGCGCGCCTGCGCATCGAAGATCGGCGTCCGCTCCCCCGCGAAGTAGGGCAGCATCACGAGCCCGTCGGAGCCCGCGGGCACGGCCGTGGCCTCACGGATGAGTTGCTCGAAAGGCACCCCGCCCATGAGCCCCTGCAGCCAGGTCGTCAGCGATCCCGACGTCGACATCCCGGCCGCGAGCGTGTACTGGCCTTCTTCGACGCCGTTGGTCGTCCAGAGCATCGGGTGGGCGCGATAGGACTCCAAAATCTGGACGAAGAACATCGTCGACCCGTACATGAGCATGAGATCCCCCGGGCGCCGGACCCCCGCCGAGAAGGCCTCCGACCACGCATCGACCGACCCGATACTGACGGGCGTGCCCGCACACAATCCTGTGGCGTCGGCGCCCGCCTCATGGATCGTGCCGACCACCTCGGCGCCCCAGGCCAGGCGCGGCATCTGCAAGTGTTCAGCGACCTGGCCGACCCAATCGTGGGCCCAGTCCCGCGTGTGGATGTCGTAGAGCGGATCGGACTGGCTCGCACTGTGGTGGTCGAGCACATACTCACCGGTGAGCTTGGCGACGATGTAGGAGTTGGAGTTGTACCAGCGCCGCGAGCGCTCCCATACCTGCGGCTCGTGTCGGGCGACCCAGGCCATCTTCGGGCCGACAGCCTGGGCGCTCAGCGCCTTGCCAGCCCGCTCGACGACGGCGTCCGCGCCGAAGTGCCGCGTGAGCTCATCGATCTCGCGCGTCGCCCGCATATCGATGCCGTAGAGGATCGCCGGCCGGGTGGGCTCGAGATCGCCGTCGGTGAGCAGCAGGCAGGGTCCCACGCCACTGACGCACAGTCCCTTGATCCTGCTCGGATCGACCTGCACCGTCAGCTCGCGGACCACCTCGACGAGGTCACCCCACCACGTCGTCGGCGCGTCGACCTCGGCCCATCCCGGGCGGGGCAGGCTCATCGAGTGTGCGCGGACCGCAGTGGCCAGGATCCGACCCTCCGCGGTGGTGACGACCCCCTTCGTGCTGCCCGTTCCCATGTCGATGCCCATCAGCAACTCGGGCAGCTCGTGCACCTCGTCCATGCCATCCTCCACCGCGCCTCGGGGTCGCCAGATCAGGGGCCATCCTGCCAGCCGACGGGGCCGGGTCGGCCAGGCCTTCGGCCCACGTCGTTGCCTGCTGCCACTCGATGTCAGGATCGGGGCCATGGACGAGGCACAGAGTGATGTCGGGAGCCGGTCCCCGGGCGGTCCGATCGCCGACTACCTGATGTTCCTGCACGGCGCCGGCGGGTCGCCGCTGTCGTGGGAGGGGCAGGTCGCCAAGCTCCCGCCGGGGTTGCCTGCCCGAGCGCCGTGGCTGCGGGGCCTACGCCCGGGCGGCAAGGACCGGTTCGCGCTCGCCGACGCCGCCGCAGATGTGCTCATGACGGCTCAGCTCGAGGGGGCCCAGCGCGTGGCCCTCGTGGGGCACTCCCTCGGCGCAATGGTGGCGCTGCAGTGCGCCCTCGACCGTCCGGAGATGGTCTCTCACCTCGTCCTCGTCGCAGGACAAGCTCGTCCGCCCAAAGCCGCGATGACGCTGCAGCGCTGGGCGCTGAAGCTCGTGCCGGCCCGTCGCCTCGCCGATCAGGGCGTCAGCAAGGCGAAGCTGATCGAGGCGCTCGGGGAGGGGGGCCAGTTCGACGCGTCGGGCTCCCTCTCCCAGGTCGGCTGCCCCACACTCGTCGTCTGCGGCGGCCGGGACCGGGTCAACCTGCCCGCAAGCCGATTGTTCGCGGCACAAATTCCCGGCGCCCGCCTGGCGATCGTCGACGACGCTGGTCACGACGTGATGCGTGACGCGGCCGGCGAATTCAACTCGCTCCTGTACGACTTCATCGGACACCCGCGCGGCTGAGCACTCGATAGGGGATGGTTCATGTCAGGGGACTATCTGGCGGCGGCGACCGCGGCCGGACTCATCGGCTTTGACCCGGTCGGGGCGTTCGTGGCCGTCGCGGCCGTCTCACTGGGGGCCTCGCGACGCGGACTGGTCGCGCTGGTCGCGGCCTACCTCGCAGCTGTCGCCGGGCTGGGCACGGCCATAACCCTTGCGGTGCGCGCCGGACTGCACGCGGACAGCCTGCGCGGTTTCCTCCCGTCGGTGCGCACCCTGACCCTCGCCGAGATCGCGGGCGGCGGCCTGCTCGTCGCGTCGGGGGCCATCATGGCGCTGCGCGCGCGCCAAGGGGCCAAACGCGAGGACGACGCGGCGTCGAGGATGCCGAGCACGTCGCAGCGACGGCTCTCTGCGAGCGTCCCGGGGCTGGCCGCGGGCGGCGTCGGCGTCGCGGTCTCGCTGGTCGTCGACCCCGGCTTCCTCATGCTCGTCGCGATCTGCGCGCCGCACCCGGCCTGGACCTACGCACTCGTCTTCACCTATTGGGGCGTGTGGTCGCAGATCCTCATGGTTGCGTTCTGCGCGGCCGCGCTGCTCGACAGGAATGGGCGGCTCGTGGGGCCCCTCCGGCGTACGGTCGAGGTCATCCGGGCGCGCAGCCACACGGTAGCCGCCGTCGTTCTCGCGGTCTTCGGCCTCGCACTCTTCCTCGACGGCGCCCACCGCCTGGGTGCGCTTCTCGTTGGCGGGAGCTGGGCCGGGTAGCAGCGAGCTAGGTCAGCGTGGACATGTCGATGACGAATCGGTAGCGCACGTCCGACCCGACGACCCGTTCATAGGCCTCGTTGACCTGGTCTGCGCAGATGACTTCGACGTCGGCGCCCAGACCGTGCTCACCACAGAAGTCGAGCATCTCCTGGGTCTGCTTGATCGAACCGTTCATCGTCGCCGATATGGACCGGCGACGCTGCAGCAGGCCCCCGACCGGTACCTGCATCGGCTTGTCCGGGAGGCCGAGCGCGACGAAGGCGCCGTCGAGCTTGAGGAGCTCGAGGTAGGCCTGGATGTCCAGGTTGACCGAGACGGTGTTGACGATGAGGTCGAAGGTCTCGGCGAGGTCCTCGAAGGTCGACTCGTCGCTTGTTGCGTAGTAGTGGTCGGCGCCGAATCGCTCGGCGTCTTCCTTCTTCTTCAGCGACTGCGACAGGACGCTGACCTCGGCGCCCATCGCGTGCGCGAGCTTGACACCCATGTGGCCGAGGCCGCCCATGCCGACGATCGCGACCTTCTTGCCCGGGCCCGCACCCCAGTGTGCGAGCGGCTGGTAGAGCGTGATGCCTGCGCACAGCAAGGGTGCCGCCTCGTCGAGCGGGATCGACTCGGGGATGCGCAGCACGTAGTTCTCGTCGATGACGATGTGCGTCGAGTAGCCGCCGGCGGTCGGTTTGCCGTCCCGGCCGATGGAGTTGTACGTGCCGGTCTGGCCCTGGCGGCAGTAGTTGTCCTCACCGGCGAGGCAGTTGTCGCACTCGCGGCAGGTGTCGACGAAGCAGCCGACGCCGACCCGATCGCCGACCTTGAAACCCGTGACCGCGCTGCCGACCTCGTCGACCGTGCCCGCGATCTCATGACCGACGACGATCGGATACTCGATGTCGCCCC
>JAUNUZ010000110.1 GCA_030537915.1 Micrococcales bacterium | reverse complement strand
GTAGCCGGGGCCGGCGGCCAGATCGTCGTCGTCGTCCCCGCCGGGCAGCGGGTGGACTCCGGTGCGGCTCGCGCCGACGTCCTCTCCACCGTGGAACGGCTGCAAGGGGTGCCCGGCATCGCCGCCGTGACGAATCCCTTCTCCAAGGACGTCAGCGGCGTCGTCAGCGCCGATCACCGCGCGGCGATCGTGTCCCTCCAGTTCGACGGTGAGGTGCACGAGATCGCCGCCTCGACCAAGGACGCGGTCCGTGCCCAAGCCCAGGCCATGCGGGAGCGGGGGCTCACGGCGGAGGTCGGCGGGTCCGCCTTCGGCAACGCGGCCCCGACGCTTTCGTGGATCGAAGCGCTCGGCCTCGTGCTGGCTCTCGGCGTGCTGCTCGTCTTCTTCCGCAGTGTCCGGGCCGCCGGGGCGCCCCTGATCATTGCGGTGCTCGCGGCCGCGACAACCGGTCTGGCGCTCATCGTGGCCACCGCCGTCATCGCGCTCACGGGCACCGCCCCGATGCTGGCGCTCATGCTGTGCACCGCTGTGGGAATCGACTACTCGCTCTTCCTCCTGTCGCGCTACGTCGAGAACCTCGGTGACGGCATCGAAGGCTCGGAGGCTGCCGCGCGCGCCACGGCGACCGCCGGTTCCGCGGTTGTCTTCGCGGGCTTCACTGTCGTGACGGCCCTGTCCGGTCTCGTCATCGTCGGGTTGCCGTTCCTGTCCGCGATGGGTATCGCCGCCGCCATCGGTGTCACGATCGCCGTCGCCGCGGCGGTGACGCTCGGTCCGGCGCTGATGAGC
The DNA here is from genome assembly GCA_030537915.1 of Micrococcales bacterium. GTDB lineage: Bacteria > Actinomycetota > Actinomycetes > Actinomycetales > Dermatophilaceae > Kineosphaera. The sequence continues at coordinate 6,611 of JAUNUZ010000110.1, read as the reverse complement.
TATCTGCAGACCGTCCTGGATCCACGCAATCATCGGCGGCACGAGGGGCGTCCCGGCTGGGCCGCCAGGGTCCTGGCCCGCCTCCTGCCGATTCGTCACGGCGATCATGAGGCGCCGACAGCGACCTCCGGTCACGGGCGTGGGCGGGGTTGGCAGTCCAGCTGGATCGAGGCCGTCACTCGTCGGCCGTCGCTGACCGTCCTGCTCGTCACGGGGGCGCTGCTCGCGACCGCCGTCCCGGCGAAGGATCTGCGCCTCGCGCTGCCCGACAACGGAACCGCCGCGACGAGCCAATCGGAGCGGCGCGCCTACGACCTCGTCGCGCAGTTCTTCGGCCCGGGGGAGAACGCCCCCCTCCTCATCGTCGCCGACATCGTGCACACCACCGACCCGGTCGGGGTCATGAACGATCTGCGCACCCAGATCGAGGCGACCCCCGGCGTCCTGCGCGTCACGCTGGCAACACCTAACCGCAAGGCCGACACCGGCGTCGTCGTCGCCATCCCCACGACCGCGGCCGGTGACCCCGCCACCGCCGATCTCGTCCAGCGGCTGCGCGATCGGGCTCCGCAGATGGGGGCGAAGTACGACGTCACCCTGCGCGTCGCCGGTCAGACCGCGGCGCAGATCGACGTCTCGCAGCGGCTCCAGAGCGCGCTGGTGCCCTTCGGCGTTGTCGTCATCGGGCTGAGCCTGCTACTGCTGCTCGTCGTCTTCCGATCCTTGGTCGTGCCGCTGACGGCCGCGATCGGCTTCCTCCTGTCGGTCGGCGCCGCCTTCGGCATCGTGGCCGCGGTCTTCGAATGGGGCTGGCTCGCGGGCCCCCTGCACGTCGCCCGGATCGGACCGGTCATCAGCTTCATGCCGGTCATCCTCATGGGCGTGCTCTTCGGGCTCGCGATGGATTATCAGATGTTCATCGTCTCGCGGATGCACGAGCACTTCTCCCATCACCGCGATGCGAGCGCGGCCGTTCGCCAGGGCTTTGTGACGTCTGCGGGGGTCGTGGCCGCCGCGGCCGTCATCATGGTCGGCGTCTTCGCCGCGTTCGTCCCCGAAGGCGACGCCTCGCTCAAGCCGATCGCGCTGGGCTTGGCAGCCGGGGTCTTCGTCGATGCCTTCATCGTCCGCATGATGCTCATCCCGGCCGTGCTGCAGCTGTTCGGGCACTCGGCGTGGGCGCTGCCCGGTTGGCTCTCGCGACGCCTGCCCCATCTGGACGTCGAAGGACATGGCGTGGCTCATCAGATCGCGGCCGAAGAGACGATGGCAGCCCACCCCGACCGGGTCGTGCATGCGCGTGAACTGCGCGTGAGCGGTCCGCGGGGCGAAGTCTTTACCGACCTGTCTCTCGACCTACGGGCCGGCACGCTGTGTGCCCTCACGGGGGACGAGGGCGGCGGCAAGACCGCCGCGCTCCTCGCGTTGGCGGGTCGACTCGGGCCCTCCGGTGGGGAACTCGACGTCGCGGGTGCGGTCATCCCCGAGCAGAGCGGGATCGTCCAGCGCAGGGTAGGACTGGGCGAGTTCCCTGCGGTCAACCCCCTGGATGGCGACCTGAGCGTCCGGCAGCACATCGCCGAGCGGCTTGCGCCTCGGACGCTGCTCCCGTGGGCCAGGCGCGGTGACGTCGATGCCGTCATCGCCCATCTGGACGAAGCCTGCGACATCGCCGCCCGCGCCATGGCCGTGGAGCAGGATGCCGGGTCGGTCGCCGCCGGCCCCGTCCTAGACCCGGCCGCGGCGACCGCCGTCAGCGCCCAGACGACCCAGGCCGGCGAAACCGCGGACCTCGATGCGAGCCGCGAACCGGCCACACCCCCAAGGCAGGTGCGGCGTGCGGAGCCGGTCTTCGTCGACCCCGCCACGAACGTGCAGGACCTCAGCCGACTCCAGCGCCACATCCTGGCGATCGTGCTCGCCGGGATCGGGCGCCCGGCGCTCATCGTCGTCGACGACGTGGATCAGCTGCGCACCCGCCAGGAGCGGGTCGCTGTGTGGGCCGTGCTCGGGTGGATCGCTCGCACCGGTGAGCACACCGCAGCCGTCGCCACCTGCCGCGACATCCCCAACCCGGACGACCTTTCCCGCTGGAGCGGGTTGCCGCTGGATCGCGTCCAGGTCGTCGCCCTGCAGTCCGTAGCCCCCGTCCCCGCCCTGGGTAGGTGAACCGAACCATGCCGTTGTTGCCCACCCTGAGCAGCTCCGAAATGACGCGACTGAGTCGCGGAATCTTCGGCAAGCTCATTGTCATCGCGCTCATCACAGTCCCCTCGATCTACGCCGGATTACTCACCTGGAGCAATCTGCACGCAACGACTTCGCTGGACCGCGTCCCCGCGGCGATCGTCAACCTCGACGAGGCCGCGACCGTCACCGATACCAATGGCAAGAAGCAGACTGTGCCCTTGGGTCGCGTCGTCACCGGTCAGCTCGTCGGGAATGACTCGACGAGCAACCTCGACTGGAGCCTGACCGATGCGCAGGGGGCCAAGGCCGGACTGGAGGACGGCTCGTATTACGCCGTCCTGACGATCCCGGCGAGCTTCTCCAAGGCCGCGACGTCCTCGGTCGACGCGGACACCGCTCGGCAGGCGACGATGCGCCTGGAGACCAACGACGCGACGAGCTATTTGGCGGGCAACATCGCGTCCGCGGTCAGCGCGAAGATCACGACGTCGACGGGTGACGAGCTGACCCGCGGCTACCTGGACCGCATCTACCTCGGCTTCAACTCGCTGCACACCAACATGATCAAGGCCAAGGATGGCGCCACCGGGCTGAGCGGCGGCCTCGGCAAGCTCCGAACGGGCAGTGCTGCGCTCGATGATGGCACCCACCAGCTTGTCGTCGGCCTCGACCAGTTGGCCGGCGGCACCGGTCAGCTCGCGTCCGGCGCCGACAAGCTCTCCGGGGGCGCCACGTCTCTCGCCGGGGGAGCCGGTCAGCTCGCCGACGGCAATGCCCAGCTCGCGACCGGGCTCGGCACCCTGCGGGACAAGACGACCCAATTCCCGGCCCAGACCAAGCAACTCGCCGACGGTGCCAGGGGCTTGGACACCGGCGCGCAGCGCCTGGCGACCGGCGCCACCCAGCTCGCGACCGGGCTGGACCAGGCTCGCCAGCTGACGGCCGCTCTGCCGGGCCAGGCCTCGGCGTTGGCCGCGGGCTCCAAGCAACTGGTGGACTCGCTGGGCTCGCTCGGCACCGCGGCCACCGGGCTGGCCGAGGGCGCAGCCGGCGTCGCCGACGGCGGGGCCAAGCTCGCCGACGGCGCCTCGACCCTGGCAGATGGCGCAACCGCCCTGAGGACCGGGACCAGGACTACCGCGGACGCGGCCGAACAGCTGCGCACGGGGGCGACGCGGGCGGCGGGTGGTGTGGAGGACCACACGCGCGCGGTATCGGAGCTCGCGGGTCAATGTGCGGCCTCCGGTGCAGCCGACGCCTTCTGTCGACAGCTGTCGACGGTGGCTGCCGGCGGCGGGACGCTGCGCGAGGGAACGACGGGAGTCGCCGACGGGGCTCGCTCGCTCGCAGGTGGAGCGGAGCAACTCGCCGACGGCGCGTCCCAGCTCGCGTCCGGTGCCGCACCGCTGCGGACCGGGGCCGCGGGGCTCGCCGCGGGCGCGGCCCGACTCGATTCGGGTGCAGGCCAATTCGCCGCGGGCGCGACGAAGCTCAGCTCGGGCGGCGACGCCCTCGGTACCGGCTTGGCCGCGCTGGCCAGCGGTGCCCCCAAGCTCGTCGACGGGGTCGGGAAGGCCGCCGACGCCGCGGACCAGCTCGCGACCGGGGCGAGCGCCCTATCGGCGGGTTCGAAGCAGCTCACCACCGGCCTGACCGCCCTCGCGGCGGCCGCGCCACAACTCACCGGGGGGATCGCCCAGGCGGCCACCGCGGCGAGCCAGCTGTCCGTCGGGGCGACCGAACTGCGCAGCGGCGCCGAGGCCCTCGCGGACGGCGCCGGGCAGACGGCGGCCGGTACGCACAAACTCGACGACGGCGCCCAGTCTGCCGCGGCCGGCGCCGCCAAGCTCGGGGACGGCATGGGCCGGCTGCGTGCGGGGATCACGAAGGCCGACAACGGTGCGAAGTCCCTGGCCGACGGCCTGACTCAGGGTGCCAAGCAGATTCCGACCTACGACAAGGACCAGCGCAATCGGCTCGCCTCGGTCGTCGCTGAGCCGGTGGGCGCCGACGGGGTCCGACTGCATCGGGTCGCCGCGTACGGATACGGGCTGGCCCCGTACTTCATCGCACTCGGCCTCTGGGTCGGCGGTATGTCTCTCTTCTTCATGCTGCGACCGATCCCGACGCGGGCGGTCGCCTCGACGGCGCCGTCGTGGCGGGTCGCGCTCGCGGGCCTGGCGCCGGCGGCGCTGTTCGGGGTCGCTCAGGCGCTCGTGCTCAGCGCGATCGTCATGTGGTGGATCGGGGTCCAGGTCGCGAGTCCGCTGCTCTTCGTCGCGTTTGCGTTGTTGACATCGTTGACCTTCGTGGCGATCAATCAGGCTCTCGTCGCCGCGCTCGGGCCGGCGGGCCGTTTCATCGGCCTCATCCTCATCGTGCTGCAGCTGTCGGCGGCGGGCGCTACCTACCCGATCGAGACGACACCCGGCTTCTTCCAGACCCTGCACCCGCTGCTGCCGCTCACCTACGCGGTGCGTGCCTTCCGCTCCCTCATCGCGGGAGGATCGCTGTATCTGGCACCGTCCGCCGTCGTCCTGGCGTGCTGGTTCGTCGCCTCGCTGCTCGTCACGGTGTTCATCGCGCGCCGACAGCGGGCGTGGAGCGTGGCCCGGTTGCGACCCGCGCGGGTGGGCTGAGCAGCTCAGCCCAGGTCGGCGACGATGAGCTTGGAGAGCTCGACGGATCCGGCCGGCGAAGGGTGCACGCCGTCGGGCATGAACTGCGCGGCGCGAGCGGGCGGCAGTGCGGCCACGTGCCCGGCCCAGTCGACTAGCCGCAGATTGGGGTTGGTCGAGGCCGCCCGACGCAGGGCAGCCTCGATGATCCGCGAGTTGTGGGTGTCGGCGTCCGCGAACTTCGCGCGTCGCACCGACGGCACCGCCCAGACGATCTGGCGCTTGGTCCCGGCGATCTCCAGGAGTCGATCGACCTGGGTCGCGAAGCGCAGGGGGTCGAAGACATCGTTCGAGCCGGATAGGACCAACAGGGTCTGCGGGAGGTGGTGGGCCTGTTCGAGGGCCTCGAAGACGTCGACGTTTGCGTGAGTGGGGCGGCCGTTCCAGTGATCCCACGCCACAGGCCGCTTGCCCAGGGCTTTGGTCAGGGCCGGGCGGACGCGCGTCGCGAGGGAGTCACCCACGAGGAACACCCCGCGCGGGTCGGTGGCCGCCTGCCGGTCCGCCTGCTGAGCCGAGCGGGAGTGCCCCATCTGCTGCCAAGGGCCGATGAGCCCCGAGCCCGGATCGGGGACCGCGCTGGCACCCCGCTGGTCGAGGACTGCGCTGGCACCCCCCGGGCCGGTCGCGAGCCCGCCCCCAGGGCCGGCTGCCGACGTCTGGGCGCTGCTGCTTCGATCGCTCGTCGCCCCGGCGGCGGAGGCTGGCACCGCCGGGGCGCTCGGCGCAGTCGCGGGCGCCACCAGGGAGCCCTCTCGCGCCGACACACCGGCTGTTACCGCGGCACCCAGCGTCGCCGAGGCGAGGGCGGTGACGACCAGCGCGAGGCATGCCCTCCGGCGGCTGTGTGCTGCCGGCGCGACCGGGTGCGACGCGATGTCCTCAGCGCGCGCGCCGGATGAGCGGTCGAGCGCGGGTTCGGTGACGGCGTGAGAGTCCATGTCAACTCTCCCATCGGCCGCCAAGCGTGCGCGGCTGAGTCAAAGTCTGAGCGAAAGTGGCTGCCGGGCAAGGGGATCGCGAGCTGTCGCGCGCAGCGCGTATCCTTGCTTCGGATGAGTCGGCCAGGCGGTCGCGTCGGCCGTGTCCACCTTCGGGTGGGCCGGCTGCCGAGGAACGTCCGGGCTCCAGAGGGCAGGGTGGTGGCTAACGGCCACCCGGGGTGACCCGCGGGAAAGTGCCACAGAAAGCAGACCGCCCACGAACCACCGGCCGATCGGCCGGCAGGCGCGGGTAAGGGTGAAACGGTGGTGTAAGAGACCACCAGCGCTCCAGGTGACTGGGGCGGCTAGGTAAACCCCACCCGGAGCAAGACCAGACAGCACGCGTTCGAGGGCGGCTCGCCCGAGCGTGCGGGTAGGTCGCTAGAGGTGCGCGGCGACGCGTACCCGAGATGGATGACCGCTCACGACAGAACCCGGCGTATCGGCCGGCTCATCCGCTCCGCACCCCCAACGAGCTGCGCCCCGAAATGCTGCGCCACCGATCGCTTCGCCTGCGACCCCCAGATCGCCGACACCTGGGTCATCCGGCTCTTCACCGATGAGTGTGGGGTCACAGGGGTAGCCCGCCGCCGATGAGGAGCATGCGGAGCCGGTAGTTGTCGCGGTTGCGGAAGCCTCGGGCGATGCGTCGGTGGAGCTCGATGAGCCCGTTCAATCTCCTATGTATGTCAAGCAGCCGCCGCAGGGGTGTTCGCGGCGTTGAGTTGCCTGTAGATCTGACGGGCGAGGTAGCGCTTGA
>JAUNUZ010000109.1 GCA_030537915.1 Micrococcales bacterium | reverse complement strand
CCGGCCTTTCGACCTGGTCTCGACGCCGAGCACGTGTGAGCACTGCGCGAGCGGCTGCTCCCAGCGCACCGACCACCGCCGCGGCACCGTCCTGCGCCGGATGGCCTGGAACAACCCCGAGGTCAACGAGGAGTGGAACTGCGACAAGGGTCGCTGGGCCTTCCAGTACACGACCGCGGCAAACCGTCTCACCGACCCGCTGGTGCGCGACGAGTCCGGGGAACTGCAGGTGGCCTCCTGGCCGCAGGCGCTGGCCGCAGCCGCGGACGGCCTCGCGCGGGCCGCCTCGGCAGGCGGCGTCGGCGTGCTGACCGGCGGTCGGCTCACGGCCGAGGATGCCTACGCCTACAGCAAGTTCGCCCGCGTGGTGCTCGGCACCAATGACATCGACTTCCGCGCGCGTACCCACTCCGTTGAGGAGGCCGACTTCCTCGCCTCGCACGTCGCCGCGACGAGTCCCGGCCACGGGGGCGTGAGCTACGCGGACCTCGAGGCCGCCCCGACCGTCCTGCTCGTCGGGCTGGAGCCGGAGGAGGAGTCGCCGATGATCTTCCTGCGGCTGCGCAAGACGAGCCGCGTCCACAAGAGCAGCATCTACTCGATCGCGCCGTTCGCTACGCGCAGCCTCACGAAGGTGGCCGGGAGCCTCATCCAGGCCGCCCCCGGCACCGAGGCCGGGGTGCTGCGCGCCCTGGCGGCCGGCGGGGGAGAGCTGGACATCCCGGCGCAGGCGATGACGCAGCCCGGCTCGGTCATCCTCGTCGGTGAGCGGCTGGCCGCCGTGCCCGGCGCCTTCGCGGCGGCGACGGAGCTGGCCAGGGCCACGGGAGCTGCGCTGGCCTGGGTGCCGCGCCGGGCTGGCGAGCGCGGGGCGCTCGAGGCGGGTGCGCTGCCCGGTCTGCTGCCGGGCGGTCGGCCGGTGGAGGACGCGAAGGCTCGGGTTGAGCTCGAGGACCACTGGGAGGTCGAGGGGCTGCCGGACACGGTGGGCCGAGACACCAGCGGGATCCTCGCGGCAGCCGCCGATGGTCGGCTAGCCGGGCTCCTCGTCGGCGGGGTCGAGTTGTCGGACCTGCCGGACCAGCAGGCCGCGCGCCGCGCGGTGAGTAACGCCTTCGTCGTGAGCCTCGAGCTGCGCTCGGGGCTGGTCACCGAGGTTGCCGACGTCGTCTTCCCGGTCGCGGCCATCGCCGAGAAGGCCGGCGCGTTCATCGACTGGGAGGGGCGACTCGGCCTCAGCGAGCGGTCCCTGGACACCGCGGCGATGCCCGACTATCGGGTGCTCGACATGCTCGCCGCGCAGCTGGGCGAGTTCCTGGGCACCCGCACGATCGAGCAGACCCGCGCGGAAATGCGCGCGCTGGGTGGCTGGAGCGGCGAGCGGGCGCAGCTGAGGCGGAGCGAGGCCACCGAGTCGCAGACCCCACTGCCGACGCCGGGGGACGACCAGGTCGTGCTGGCCTCCTGGCATCACCTGCTGGACGCCGGTCTCATGCAGGACGGCGATCCCTTCCTCGCCGGGACAGCCCCGATCGCGCAGGCGCGCCTCAGCCCGCAGACCGCGGCGGAGTTCGGCATCGTCGACGGCGCCGCGGTCACGGTGAGCACGGCGCACGGCGCCATCACGCTGCCGGCGCTGCTCACCCCCATGGTCGAGCGGGTCGTGTGGTTGCCCACCAACTCCGCGGGATCCCGGGTGCGCGCAACGCTCGACGCGCAACCGGGCGATGTCGTCAACCTCAGCAAGGGTGGTGTCGCATGATCGCCGTGACCTCGGTGCCGTCGATGGTCGTGGGCCTGGCGTCCGTGTCCCCGGTCCTGCCGACCCTCGAGCAGCCTGTTGCCGATTTCTCCGACACGCCGTGGTGGCTCTCGCTCATCAAGGCGCTGCTCGTCTTCGTCTACCTCATGCTCCAGGTCGTCGTCGTCATCTGGTTCGAGCGGCGCGTCGTCGGCCGGATGCAACAGCGACCCGGCCCGAACCGTTTCGGTCCGCTGGGCATCGGCCAGACTCTGGCCGACGGCTTCAAGCTCGTGTGGAAAGAAACGTTCATCCCCAAGAACGCGGATCGCCTGATTTACACGATCGCCCCGATCCTGGCCGGCGCCATCGCCTTCGTCGGCTTCGCGATCATCCCCCTCGGCGGTGAGGTGACGATGTTCGGGCACCGCACTCCGCTGCAGATCACCGACACCCCGGTGGCGGTGTTGCTCGTCCTCGCCGCCGCGGGTGTCGGCGCCTACGGCTTCGTGTTGGCCGGGTGGTCCTCCGGCTCGACCTACCCGCTGCTGGGTGGCCTGCGCTCGACGGCCCAGGTCATCTCCTACGAGATCGGGATGGGTCTCTCGCTCATCGCCGTCTTCCTCTACGCCGGATCGATGTCGACCTCGACGATCGTGGAGCAGCAGCGTGGCATGTGGTTCATCGTGCCGGCCTTCTTCAGCTTCGTCGTCTACGTCATCTGCATGGTGGGGGAGACGAACCGCCTGCCCTTCGACCTCGCCGAGGGCGAGGGCGAGATCGTCGGTGGATATCACACCGAGTACTCGGGCATGTGGTTCGGCATGTTCTTCCTGGGTGAGTACGTCAACATGTTCACGGTCTCCGGCCTGGCCACGACGCTCTTCCTCGGGGGCTGGCAGGCGCCCTTCGGTATCGGGTTCATCGCCGATGGGATGTTCGAGAACGGCTGGTGGGGTCTGCTGTGGTTCACCGCCAAGGTCTGGCTGTTCATGTGGTTCTTCGTCTGGCTGCGCGGCACGCTGCCCCGCACGCGGTATGACCAGTTCATGCGCTTCGGCTGGAAGTTCCTCATCCCAGCCACCCTGGTCTGGGTCATCGCGGTCGCCTACATCCGCGGCGCGCAGCTGACCTACCTCGGCAGCAACACCTTGCTGGCGACGATCATCGTCATCGGTGTCGTCGCGGGCATCGCGCTCATCGTGGCGTGGCGGTGGGACGCCAAGCGCGAGGCCGCCGCGGTCCGGCCGCCGATGCCCGCCGAGATCGATCCGTTCGCGGGCGGCTTCCCCGTGCCGCCCATGCCCGGTCAGCGGCTTCGCGAGCCCAGCCTCATCGCGGCCGAGGGTCGGGCCTCGGGCTCCCTCACCGCGGGGCTCAGGTCCGCAACCGAGCCGTCCTCTGACGCCTTTGACGCGCCCGACACGTCAACCGACGATCCAACCGACCAGGAGGTCGACCGTGGCTGAGTCGAAGCCGAACGTTCCGGACCGATCGACACCCGACCGGGGGCAGGAGCTCTCAGGTGTCAGCGCTTCCGACGCCTACGACAAGCGCGACGAGAAGCACCCTGGCGCGTTCAGCGAGCTCATGGCGCCGGTCGCCGGCTTCGGGGTGTCCTTCGCGACAATGTTCCGCAAGGTGGCCACCGAGGAGTACCCGGAGGAGAAGCGCCCGACGGCGCCGCGCTTCCACGGCCGTCACCAGCTCAACCGGCACCCCGACGGGCTTGAGAAGTGCATCGGGTGTGAGCTGTGCGCATGGGCCTGTCCGGCCGACGCGATCCTCGTCGAGGGCGCGGACAACGACGACACACCGATGTCGCAGGGCGGCACGGGCCGCTATTCGCCGGGAGAGCGATTCGGGCGGGTCTACCAGATCAATTACCTACGCTGCATCTTCTGCGGGTTGTGTATCGAGGCCTGCCCGACTCGGGCGTTGACGATGACGAATGAATATGAGCTCGCAGACCACAGCCGGGCCGCGCTCATCTTCGAGAAGTCCCAGCTGCTTGCGCCTATGTCCGAGGGGATGGTGCCCGCACCGCACCCGATGGTCGAGGGCATGACGGAGCGGGACTACTACCAGGGCAAGGTCACCAAAGCGACCCCGCAGCAGCGTCAGTTCGTGACGGAGCGGGACGAGCGCATCGACGGGGCCGATGCGCCCGGCACTGATGAGGCACCGCAGACCGTGAGCGAGGTCGGCCGATGACAGGCACCGGCGAAGCCGTCCTCTTCTGGGTCGCAGGGCCCCTCATGATCCTCGGCGGACTCGGGCTCGTCTTCGCCCGGCGGGCCATCTACGCCGCGCTGTGCATGGCCCTGGTGATGATTCTGCTCGGCATCGTCTACATCGCCCAGGGCGCCGAATTCCTCGGCCTCGTGCACGTCTTCGTCTACACCGGAGCCGTGATGATGCTCTTCCTCTTCGTCGTGATGATGATCGGGGTCGACGCCTCGGAGTCCATGGTCGACACGATCGCGGGGCACCGGTGGTTGTCGCTACTGGTCGTAGCGCTGCTGGGCGGCGTGCTCATCAGCACGATCTCGGGCGTGACCTTCGCCCAGGCGCCGCCGATATCGCAGATGAACGCCGAGGGCAATGTCACCGGCCTGGCCTTCCTCATCTTCGGCCGCTACCTGTGGGTCTTCCAGTTGACGGCCGCGCTGCTCATCACGGCGGCGCTGGCCGCAATGGTTCTGGCAAACCGCGAGCGGCTGCTGCCGAAGCCGACGCAACGGGAGTGGAGCGAGCGGCGAATCCGCGAGAACCGCTTCGTCGCGGGCCTGCCCGCGCCCGGCGTCTACGCGCGCCACAACGCGGTCGACACCCCGGCCCTGCTGCCTGACGGCACGCCGAGCGAGCTGTCCGTCTCCCGCGTGCTGCGGGCCCGCCAGCAGCTGCAGACGCCGGAGCAGTTCAGCGAGCCGGAGGGCGAGATCACATCCGAGATCGAGGAGGGCTCGGCCCGATGAGCCTGACGAACTACCTATATCTGGCATCGCTGCTCTTCGCCATCGGCGCGGCGACGGTGCTCCTGCGGCGCAACGCGATCATCGTTTTCATGGGTGTCGAGTTGATGCTCAACGCCGTCAACCTCTTGTTCGTCACGTTCTCGCGGATGAACGGCCATCTCGACGGACAGGTCATCGCCCTCTTCGTCATGGTCGTGGCCGCAGCAGAGGTAGTCGTCGGTCTGGCGATCATCATGACGATCTTCCGCGCCCGCCGATCGGCCTCCGTCGACGCGGCCAACCTCTTGAAGCTATAAGGAGCCGGCCGTGCAATCCCTCACCTCGATCGTCCATCCGCTGACGGTCCTCGCGCAGGCCGAGCCGGCGGTCGCGAGCCCCGCCTCGGGGGTCGCCACCATGGGCTGGCTGCTAATCGCCCTGCCGCTCCTGGGCGCCTTGCTGCTGCTCGTCGGTGGACGCCGGACCAACGGTTTCGGCCCCGCACTCGCGACCGGCCTCTCGTGGGCCAGCTTCGGCGTCGGCGCCGCCATCTTCGTCGAGATGGTCGGCCGGGATGACGCCTCCCGCGCCCAGCAGCTCACGCTCTACAGCTGGCTGCCCGTCGGGCCGTTACAGCTCGACGCCGGGATGCTGCTCGACCAGTTGTCGATCAGCTTCGTCCTGCTCATCACCTTCGTGGGCTCGCTGATCCACGTCTACAGCCTCGGCTATATGAGCGACGACCCCGACAAGCGCCGGTTCTTCGCCTACCTCAACCTCTTCATCGCGGCGATGCTCACGCTGGTGCTGGCCGACAACTACCTCGTGCTCTATGTCGGGTGGGAGGGCGTCGGCCTGGCGTCCTACCTGCTCATCGGCTTCTGGAACTGGAATCCGCCCTACGCTTCGGCCGCGAACAAGGCGTTCATCGCCAACCGCGTCGGTGACTACGGGCTGGGCCTGGCCATCATGGCGATGTTCGCGACCTTCGGGACCGTGACCTTCGCCGGTGTCGCCGCCGACCCGTCGAAGGCTTCGGCCGGAACGCTGACGATCATCGGCCTCCTGCTGCTGCTCGCAGCCTGCGGCAAGTCCGCGCAGTTCCCGCTGCAGAGCTGGCTGGGCGATGCGATGGCCGGCCCGACGCCGGTGTCCGCGCTCATCCACGCCGCGACGATGGTCACTGCGGGTGTCTACCTCGTCGTGCGCAGCCACCCGATCTACGACCTCGCGCCGAATGCGCAACTCGCCGTCGCCGTCGTCGGCGGGATCACCCTGACGATGGGCGCGATCATCGGCTGCGCCAAGGACGACATCAAGAAGGCGTTGGCCGCCTCGACGATCAGCCAGATCGGCTACATGATGCTGGCCGCCGGCCTCGGGCCGATCGGCTACGCCTACGCGATTTTCCACCTGCTCACGCACGGCTTCTTCAAGGCCGGGTTGTTCCTGGGGGCCGGGTCCGTCATGCACGCGATGAACGATCGCGTCGACATGCGCACGTTCGGCGGGCTGTCCGGGAAGATGAAGATCACCTGGGCGACCTTCTTGTGCGGTTGGCTCGCGATCATCGGCTTCCCGCTGTTGTCGGGCTTCTGGTCCAAGGACAAGATCATCGAGTCCGCGTTCGTAGGGGAGGGGTGGCGCCCGTGGGTCTTCGGGCTCACCACGCTGCTCGTCGCGGGCTTGACCGCCTTCTACATGTCGCGGTTGTTCTTCATGACCTTCCACGGCAAACGTCGCTGGCTCGAGGATGACCACCCACATGAGGCGCCGAGCACGATGACCGTACCGATGGTCATCCTGGCGATCGGCTCGGTGGGCCTTGGTGCGCTGCTGAACTTCGGCGGCTTCACCGGCTGGCTCGCGCCGGCCACCGGCGGCCCGGTCGAGCACGGGGAGCCGATCCTGTCGGTTCCGGTGATCATGATCCTGACCATGGTCCTCCTGGTTCTCGGTGTCGCGCTGGCGTGGGCGCGCTACTGGCGCGCCGATGTCGCGCCGGTCCCGCACCCGTCGTTCGCCCGCACCGTCGCGGCCAACGACTTCTTCCAGGATGAGGTCAACTACGGCGCTATCGTCCTGCCCGGCCGCGCCCTCATCGAGGCTCTGAACTTCACCGACGGTCATGGGATCGATGGTTCGGTCCGCGGTCTGGCGGGCGGGATCGGTGACCTGTCCAACTTCGTGCGCCGGGTCCAAAACGGTTTCGTTCGCTCCTATGCCCTGACGATGCTGCTCGGTGTCGTCGTCGTTCTCGGTGCCCTGTGGGTGGTGCAGTGATGTCCCAAACGTCCCTGATGGCGGCCTTCCCCTGGCTCACGACGATCGGACTCATTCCGCTCGTGGGCGCCGTCGTCGTCGTACTCATGGGTCGCTCGGCGGCTGGGCGGAGCGTGTCCTTCGGCTTCTCGATCGCGACGCTGCTTGCCTCCGTCGGCGCCGCGCTGCAGTTCGATACGAGCTCCACGGCCCAGTTCCAGCTCGCCGAGCAGTACGACTGGATCCCGCAGTTCGGGGTGAGCTACGCCCTGGGTATCGACGGCATGGCGCTGACGCTGATCTTGATGTCGACGATCCTCGTTCCGGTCTGCCTGCTCGCCGCCTGGCATGACATCCCCGAGGGCGGGCGCCGGCAGAACACCTACTTCGCCTGGATGCTGCTGCTGGAGACGATGATCATCGGGGTCTTCGCGGCCACCGACGTCTTCCTGTTCTAC
>JAUNUZ010000108.1 GCA_030537915.1 Micrococcales bacterium | reverse complement strand
ATCGCCGCGACCGCGACGAGGAGCAGCAGGACGAGCGCGGTGCGCATGCTCGTCAGCTGCCGCCAGGCCCAGCGAGCCCAGCCCAGCGGACCGAGCCGCGGTTGCACGATCCCCGGCGCGCCAGGGTCAGCAGGCTCACCAGGGCCTGGCAAACCCTGCGAGCGGGTCGACATCGAGGTGGCCACGGCCTACATCACCCTCACAGGACTGTCGTGACGTTCGAGATGAGGGCGATCTGCAGACGCGTCACGAGGTGCGTCCACTCCCCGCTGAGCAGCAGCACCCCAAGGACGAGAAGCACGAGGCCGCCCAGCAGCTGGACCCCCCGGTGGTGGCGGCGCAACCACGCCGACGCCGCCAGCGCCCGGGACCAGCCCGCCGCGATGAGCAGGAAGGGCACCCCGAGCCCGACGCAGTAGGCGACTCCGAGCAGGGCGCCCCGCGCGGCCTGGCCGGAGTCGCCCGCGAGATTCGTGGCGAGCGCGAGGATCGCGGCATACGTGGGACCCATGCACGGCGCCCAGCCGATGCCGAAGACAATCCCGAGTAGCGGAGCGCCGGCCAGCCCGGCAGCCGGGCGCCACCGGGGCTGCCACGAGCGCTGCGAGCCGGCGCCCGCCCCGACGCCGAGGAAGACGAAGGCGAGCGCGATGACGAAGCCGCCGCCGATGCGCGTCAGCAAGACGCGGTGCTCGGCCAGCGCCGCGCCGGCGATCGAGGCCAGCACCGTCCCGGTGATGAAGACGAGGCTGAAACCGAGCACGAAGAGGGCCGCGCCGAGCAGGATCCGCCGCCGCGTCGACCGAGCAGGCGGATCGAACCCGAGGCCCGGCCCGGAGGCCGCCCGGGAGGCGGGGCCGGGTCCGCAGGTCACCCCCGTGACCGCCTCTCCCATCCCCGTGACGTAGCCCAGGAAGCCCGGGACGAGCGGCAACACGCACGGGGATGCGAAGGACACGAGCCCCGCGAGCAGCGCCACCCCGAGCGCGAGGACGACATTTCCGTCGGCGACGAGGGCGCCTGGTCCGCCACCCATCGCCGGCTATGCCCTCTCGGCGACGACGGACTCCACCAGGGCCACCAGGGTCGTCGGCGTCTTGATCTCCCCGGAGATCCGAGCGGCGATCCGGCCCAACCTGTCGAGCACGAGCGTCGTTGGGGTCGAGGTCGCCTTGTTCTGCAAGCGCGGGCCGTATCCGCGGTTCTCGTCGTTCAACGACGGGTAGGGCAGGCCCAGGGTTTTGGCCGCGGCCGCGCCGGTCTGCGGAGCCTCGAGGTCGATCCCGAGGAAGGCGACGTCCGCATGCTTGCCGGTCAGGGTCTTGGCCGCAGCCACGAGATGCGGCGCCTCGGCCAGGCACGGCTCGCACCACGAGCCCCAGACGTTGACGACGAGCACCTTGCCGACAGCCTGCGACATCTGCCACGGCGTGCCGTCCAACAGCGTGCCGGACAGGTCGAGCGGCGCGCCGCGGCGGTCGGCGGCGATCTGCTCGATGGTGCCGTCACCAGCGATGAAGCCCTTGTCGTCGCCGCGTTTGGCCTGCTCGGCCACCGAGTTGCCGTCGGCGCAGGCCGCCGTAGTCCCCAGGGACACGGCGAGGACGCTGACGAGACCGGCCGCGCGGGCACGCGCCAGCAGCTCGCGTCGGCTGAGCGGCATCACGCCCCCGGGACGCCGCTGGCGTCGGCGAGCAGCGCGGCGGCCGGCTCGCTGTAGGTGATCGACTCCAGCTCGTCCCCGCCATAGGACAGCGTCGTCAGCGACGCGAGAGAGCACTGCCGGCGCCGCGGGTCGTGCCACATCGAGCGCCCCTCGAGGAAGAGCCGGATCGTCCAGATCGGCAGCTGGTGGCTGACGATCACGACCTCTCCGCCGCCGTAGAGGCGGTCGACGGCGCGTCGCGACGCCGTGATGGCGGCCAGCATCCGGGCGGCGATGCGGTCGTAGGGTTCGCCCCACGAGGGGCGTAGCGGGTTGATGAGCAGCGGCCAATTCGATGGGTGCCGTAGCGACCCCTGCGCGTGACCGAAGCGCATGCCCTCGAAGTGATTGCCCGCCTCGATCACCCGGTCGTCCGTGTGCACGCCCAGCCCATGGGCCGCGGCGATCGGTGCGGCCGTCTCCTGAGCGCGCTCCAGGGACGAGGCCGTGACCAGGCCGATCGGCCGCTCGGCGAGGTAGTCGGCAATCAGCTCGGCCATCTGGCGCCCGCGTGCCGACAGGTGGTAGTCCGGCAGCCGACCGTAGAGGATGCCCTGCGGGTTCTCGACCTCACCGTGGCGCAGCAGGTGCACGATCTGGTGGCGATCGGGCGCGCTGGAACTCATCCAGGCATCCTGTCACGCGAATCTGAGGCCGCCCTGGCAGCGGCGGGCAGCGCTGCGAGCACGGCTTCGACCGCCTCGTCGTCGTGGGCCGCGGAGACGAACCACGACTCATACGCGCTGGGAGGCAGGTGCACGCCGCCCTCGAGCATCGCGTGGAAGAAGGCGGCGAAGGCCGGGACGTCCTGGTCGCGGGCGTCGTCGTAGTCCGCGACCTCGCGGTCGCGGAAGAATACGCTGAACATCGAACCGGCAAACTGGATCCGGTGCGGCACCCCGACCGCCGACAGCTCCCGGTCCACGGCGTCGGCGATCGTGTGGGCGACCGTGTCGAGGCGCGCGTAGACCTCCGGCGTGCACCCGCGCAGCGTGGCGAGACCGGCCGCCGTCGCGACGGGGTTCCCCGAAAGGGTGCCAGCCTGGTAGACGGGTCCGATCGGCGCGAGCTGGGCGAGGATGTCGGCGCGACCGCCGAAGGCCGCCGCCGGGAATCCGCCGCCCATCACCTTGCCGAACGTGAAGAGGTCCGGGGGGCCGGCCTCGTAAGGTCCCTCGAGCCCGTACCACCCCGCCGCGCTGCACCGAAAGCCCGTCATCACCTCGTCGGAGATGAGCAACGCCCCGTGCTCGCGGGTGAGCCTGCGCAGCGCCTGCGTGAAACCCGGCCGCGGGGGCACGACACCCATATTGCCGGGCGAGGCCTCCGTGATGAGGCAGGCGATCTGGTCCCCGTGCTCGGCGAAGGCCGCTGCGAGCGCAGCCTCGTCGTTGTAGGGGAGCACGATCGTCTCCCCGGCCGCGCTCGCCGGAACCCCGGCGGAGTCGGGCAGCCCGAAGGTGGCGACCCCGCTGCCCGCGTGTGCCAGGAGGGCGTCGACGTGCCCGTGGTAGCAGCCGGCGAACTTGACGGCCTTGGAGCGGCCGGTGACGCCGCGAGCCAGACGCACCGCGCTCATCGTCGCCTCGGTGCCGCTGTTCACAAGGCGGACCTGCTCGACGGGCTCGACCCGGGCGACGATCGCCTCGGCGAGCGCGACCTCGTTCTCGCTGGGCGTCCCGAAACTGAAGCCACTCATCGCCGCGTCGTGCACGGCCCTCAGCACGTCGGGATGGGTGTGCCCCAGAATCATCGGGCCCCAGGAGCCGATCAGGTCGACGCAACGATTGCCGTCGACATCGGTGAGCCACGGCCCGCTCGCGGAGGCGATGAAGCGGGGGGTGCCGCCCACGGCCCGGAACGCCCGCACGGGGGAGTTGACCCCACCGGGGATGACCGCCAGCGCGCGCTCCATGAGCGCGGCGGAGGCTGCCGTGGGCCGGGGGCTTGAGGGGCTCGCGGTTCGGGATGTGCGGGACTGGTGCTCACCTACGGTCATAGGGCCATCATGCCGAGCCGGCGTCACCCGATCGGCGTGGGGTCATCTGGGTCGAGGTCGAGGATGGCCGCTCGCACGACAGCCATCGCGTGCCCCAGCTCGGCGAGCTGAACCGGGGTGAGGACGTCGATGAGGTGTGCGCGCACGCTGGCTACGTGCGCGGGTGCGAGGCGTTCCACGACCTCCAGGCCGGCCGGCGTGAGCGACAGCTCGACGCCACGCCCGTCACCGGGGGTCGGGCGCCGGCGCACGAGCTTGCGTCGCTCGAGCCGCAACGCAGTGTGGCTCAGCCGGCTGCGCGACTGCACGACGAGATCGGCCAACGCCGACATCCGCAAACCGTCTGGAAGCGCCTCCGACAGCATCGCGAGGATCTCGTATTCGGACAGGCTGTGGCCGTGCTCCTGCATGTCGTCATCGAGGACGGCGTTGAGCAACCAAGTTCCCCGCAGGAACGACCGCCAGGCGGTCTGCTCCTGTTCGCTGAGCCAGCGGGTGTCCGGCGCAGGGTCTTGGCTCATCGCGGGCCATCGCGCAGCAGACCCGCTACGTGCAGCGCGTAGTACGTGAGGATCGACGTCGCGCCGGCCCGTCGGATCGAGGTGAGAGTCTCCAGGGCCACGCGGTCGCGATCGATCCAGCCGTTCGCGGCCGCGGCCTCGATCTGGGCGTACTCCCCCGACACCTGGTAGGCGCACACCGGCACGTCGACGCGCTCGCGCACCGCGCGGATGACGTCGAGGTAGGGCAGCGCGGGCTTGACCATAACGATGTCGGCACCCTGTTCCACGTCGAGCTCGACCTCGCGCAGCGACTCGACGATATTCCCAGGATCTTGCTGGTAGGTCGCCCGGTCCCCGGTCAGCGTCGAGCCGACGGCCTCGCGGAAGGGTCCGTAGAAGCCCGAGGCGTACTTCGCCGAGTAGGCGAGGATGACAACATCGGTGTAACCCGCCGCGTCGAGCGCGTCGCGGATGACCCCGATCTGGCCGTCCATCATCCCCGAGGGGCCGACGACGTGGGCACCCGCGCGGGCCTGGGCCACGGCAATCGCCGCGTACCGCTGCAGAGTCGCGTCGTTGTCTACGACGGTGCGGCCGCCGGAGTCGGTGCTCAGCACCCCGCAGTGCCCGTGGTCGGTGAACTCATCGAGGCACAGGTCGGCCATGACGAGCGTGTCGTCACCGACGACTCCCCGGACTCGGGACAACGCGACGTTGAGGATGCCCTCCGGATCGTCCGCACCCGTGCCCGTGGCATCGCGGGTCTCGGGCACGCCGAAGAGCATGATGCCACCCAATCCCGCCGTGACGACCTCCGCCGCGGTGTCGGCCAGGGTGTCCAACGTGTGCTGGACGACGCCAGGCATCGAGGTGATGGGGCGCGGCGCGCTCAGTCCCTCACGTACGAAGACGGGCAGGATGAGCTGCCCCGGGTCCAGTCGGGTCTCGCGCACCAACCCGCGCGTCGCGGGCGTCGCCCGCAGCCGTCGGGGCCGGCGACGCGAGCCCGCCCACTGCATCACCGCATCACCGATACCGCGGTCACCATCACCAAGTCACCGGGCCTTGCGGCGGCCCGTCCCGCGCGCCTGGCTCGGTCGCTGCACGTCCTCACCGTTGGCCTGCGCCTGCTCACGCAGCGACCGGCCGTAGCCGGCCAGGGCGTCCACGAGCGCGTCTCCGCTGGCCCGCTCGGCGATGACCGAGACCGTCAGGCCGTGCTCCTGCGCGGTTTTGGCGGTCGCCGGGCCGATGCAGGCGACGACCGTGCTCGGGTTCGGCTTGCCGGCTATCCCGACGAGGTTGCGCACCGTCGAGGAGGAGGTGAAGACGACCGCGTCGAAGGCGCCGCTCTTGATCGCCTCGCGGGTCGGGGCGGGTGGCGGGGCAGCACGCACGGTCCGGTAGGCCGTGACGTCGTCGACCTCCCAACCCATTCCCTGCAGCCCCGCGACGAGGGTCTCGGTGGCGATGTCAGCCCGCGGCAGGAAGACGCCGTTGATCGGGTCGAGCACGTCGTCGAAGGGAGGCCACACCTCCAGCAAGCCGCGCGCGGACTCTTCCCCGGCCGGTACGAGGTCGGGCTCGAGACCCCAGTCGCGCAGGGCCTGGGCGGTGACCCCGCCGACGGCCGCGATCTTGAGGCCGGCGAAGGCGCGCACGTCGAGGCCGATCTCTGCGAGCTTGTCCTTCACGGCGCGCACCGCGTTGACCGAGGTGAAGCCGACCCACTCGTACCGGCCGGTCACCAGGCCCTTGATCGCTCGCCGCATCTGCTGCGGAGTGCGGGGTGGCTCGACGCTGATCGTCGGGACGACCTCGCCGTGCGCGCCGTAGATCGCGAGGCGGGCGAGCGTATCGCCGGCCTGGTCCTTGGTTCGCGGCACGAGCACACGCCAGCCGAAGAGCGGTCGTGTCTCGAACCACGACAGCTCGTGGCGTGAGCCGACGGTCGAGCCCACGACGGCCAGCGCGGGGGCGATCGTGCCGTCCTCGATGAGCCCGCGGGCGTGCTCCAGTGTCGTGGTCACGGTGCGCTGCGTCGTCGTCGTCGGGTCCTGGGTCAGTGCAACCGGGGTCTGCGGGTCGCGCCCCACGGCGACGACCCGGGCGAGCCCGGCAGCCACCTGGGCGGCGTCGCCGACGATAACGACGGTGACCGCGACGCCGGCCGCACCGGTCCAGTCCGCGCGTGCGGGATCACCGCAGCTGGTGAGGATGGTCGGCGACTTGTCCGAGCTCAGCGGCACACCGGCATACGCCGGCGCTGCGTGCACCGTGCTCACGCCCGGGACGACCTCGACCTCGAGCCCGGCCTTGTGGCAGGCCGCCAGCTCGGTGGCCAATCCGTTGAAGGTGCCGGGGTCGCCGGCCATGACACGCACGACGAGACCTCGCGTCACCCGGCCGTTCGCGGCATCACCGGGGTTGGGTGCCCCGCCGCCGCTCCCGCCCACGGCGGAGGTCCCCGTGGTCGCCTTGGCGGTGCGCACGAGAAGCTTGGCTCGCGAGGCGCGGGTCAGCGCCACGCCCTCGTCGCCGAAGCCCGCCTCGACGATCGTGGCGTCCGCACGCTGGTGCGCGGCGACCACGCCGCGCGGGACGCCGGCGTCGATGACGAGGGCGTCGGCGGTCGCCAGCAACTGGCTGCCGCGCACAGTGAGCAGCCCGGGATCACCGGGACCGGCGCCGACGAAGGCGACTCGGGCATGGCGCGGTGCAGCGCTCGCCAATGGGGACGGGCTCGTTGCGGCGTGGGGTGGCGAGGTCGTGCGGTCGTGGCCGGTGGCGCTCACGTCGGGCACTCCTGGGTCTTCTCGGGGGTGACGGCGCGGGTCGGCGCGCCCGGTAGGTCGGGATCATCGGGGTGGGCAGGGCCTTGGGGGTCTGCTCGCGGATTGGAGGCATCGCCGGGGACGGCGCGGGCTACGGACCCCGAGGGGGGTGCCAGGCGGGTGGCGGCCTGCCCGGTGATGCGGTCGGCGCCGGCGGCCAGGAGTCGCTGGGCGAGGGCCCGTCCCAGGGCTGCGGCATCGGCCGCGGATCCGGACAGGGCGTCGCGGAACGTGAGGTCGGCCGTGTCGGTGCCGGCGAAGGCCCGCAGGTGCAGGCCGGTCGCACCTTCGGGCTCCGCGAGGGCACCGATGGGTGCGGTGCAGCCCGCCTCGAGGGCGGCGAGCAGCGCCCGCTCGGCCTGCGTCGCGCTACGGCTCGCGGCATCAT
>JAUNUZ010000107.1 GCA_030537915.1 Micrococcales bacterium | reverse complement strand
GTCCTCAACCATGGCGACCTCGACCCGGGCCGCCGATGCGGCCCAGCGCACGGCTGCGGACCAGGCATTTGACCATACGCCCGCGACCTCGACGGTCGGGGTCGAGCGGGCGGCCCCGCAGGTGACGCTCCCGAGCCAACCAGTGGCGGGCCAGTTCGCGCCGCCCCCGTCGGCGATCCTCACCGGTTCCCCGGGGATGCTTCCGCACCAGCAGGTGGCTTCGGCCTTCGGGGGATGCTGCGCGGGCCGGATGGCTCCTACCAGTTGCAGCTCAACCTCACCCCGGCCCACCTGGGGGCGGTGCACATCTTGGTCGAGATGCGCAACGGCGAGCTGACGATCCAGATGAACGCCATCGACACCGCCGCGCGGGACCTGCTTAAGGACCACCTCGAGACGCTGCGTCAGGACCTGCAGAACATGGGTCTCAAGGCCAACCAGGTCGACATCAACGGCGGCCGCGAGCAGGCCGCCCGGCAGTGGGCGCCGGACCAGGGCTTGGGTGACCCCACGGGCTCCGGGCGGCGTGGCCACGGCCCCGGCAACCCCGACGGTCTGGGCCGCGCCAGCGGCGCGGACGACAACTCGACCTACCTCGGCGACGACTCCGACGCCGCCTCCACCATCACGCGCGGGCCGCAGGGCGACACCCTCGATGTCCGGGTCTAAGGAGACACCATGAGCATTCCAGCAACCGGGACCACGACCCCAACGATCCCCTTGGGGCCCACGTCGACCATCTCAGCCGGCGACAAGACCGTCAGCTACACGTCGCCGACGACGACCAGGGACGCCTACGGCAACTGGGTCTCCGCACCCGCGGCGGGGATGACCGACCTGTCCAAGCAGGTCAACGCGGCCTCGAACACCAAGATGAACGGGGACATGTTCCTCAAGCTCCTGGTAGCACAGTTGAAATACCAGGACCCGAGCAAGCCGATGGACACCGCCGCGATGATGCAGCAGACGGCGTCGCTGTCGATGGTCGAGCGGATGAACGAGATGGCGACGAATGTCGACAACATGGTCAAGGCGACCCAGTCGCTCGCGGAGACCGAGAAGGAGATGGGCACCTCCTATGTGACGATGCTCATGGAGCAGCGGATGAGCAGTGCCGTTTCCCTTGTGGGACGCACGATCTCATACGCAGATGCGACGAACCCCGAGACCAAGATCGATGGCACCGTCGAATCGGTCAGGTTCGATAAGACCGGGCCGATTCTCACCGTGAACGGCAAGGATGTGCCGCTCACCGCGGTCGTGTCGGTCAAGGCTCCCGCTGCGGCGCAGGCGCCCGCGAACACCGCGCCCACCCCCAGCATCAACGCGACGCAGCCCACCGGCTGATCGCGGCGCAGTCACGGACGACGCACTGCCCCCGTCACGGATGATGAAACCGCTCGACGGCATCCCTCCTGCCGCCCACATCCCGACGGACACCCGTCCCGCCGCTACGCACAACAGCTCGGTCCAGATTGGGCCTGGCAGGAGGAAGTCATCCCATGATTCGTTCGATGTGGTCGGCCGTTTCCGGTCTGCGCAATCACCAGATCTACCTCGACGTGACCGGTAACAACATCGCGAACGTCAACACCCACGGCTACAAGTCCACCCGGGCCGTCTTCGAGGACAGCCTGTCCCAGATTGTCCGTGGCGCCTCAGCGCCGGACAGCGCCAACGGCGTCGGCGGCATGAACCCGACGCAGATCGGCCTCGGCGTCCGCCTCGGTCAGATCCTCGGCAACTTCACGCAGGGTGGCCTGCAGGTGACCAACGTCGCGACCGACATCGCGATCCAGGGCGATGGCTTCTTCATCGTCGACAAGGGCAACGGCCAGAAGTTCTACACGAGGAACGGTGCCTTCTCGCTCGACAAAGAGGGCTTCCTCGTGACCTCGGACGGCTCCTACGTCATGAGCGGGGCGGCCGGGGCCGATAAGATCAAGATCGACGCGACTGCCTGGCAGTCGTTTCAGATCGCGCCGAACGGTGTCATCAGCGGTGTGGAGGTAGGTGACGCGACGGGCGCGTTGAAGCAGATCGGTGAGCCGTTGGTGCTTGCCAAGTTCAACAACGCGCCGGGTCTGGAGCGGGTTGGCGGCACGATGTTTCGCCAGACCCTCAACTCGGGCACTCCAGTCATTGCGCAACCCGCCGACGCGGTCTCGGGGATGGGCCTGGTCACCTCGGGGACGCTGGAACTCTCGAACGTCGACCTCGCGGGCGAGTTCACCAACCTCATCATGGCGCAGCGCGGCTTCCAGGCGAACTCCAAGGTCATCACCGCCTCTGATGAGGTCCTTCAGGACCTCATCAACATGAAGCGCTGACCAGGGCTGATCTTCGGGCTCATCGCCCACCGGCTGCGTCGCCGTGCCGTCTTGGTGCGGCGACACGGCGCGTCATCAGCCCTTTGCGCGACCCAGGTGTTCCAGCAGTTGACTTCGACAGGACCTCACCCATGTTCCGCTCTTTCGACGTGGCCGTATCGGGCCTGCGCGTCCACCAGAACTATATTGATGTGACGGGCAACAATATCGCCAACGTCAACTCTGACGGCTTCAAAGGAAGCCGTGCTCTCTTCGAGGACACGCTGACAGCCCTGGCGCGCGGGACGAACATGCAGCCAACCCCTCAGCCCAACGGAGCCGTCAATGCGGCGATGGTCGGATTGGGTGCCCGCACGTATGGCGTTCGGGGCGATTTCGCACAAGGCGCGTTCAAAATCAGCAATATCGTGACAGACCTTGGGATCTCGGGAGAGGGATATTTCAGCCTGCAGGGCGCGGACGGCCCCGTCTACACGCGAAACGGGAACTTCACCTTCGACGCTGGCGGCACCCTGCGCGCTGGGGACGGCAAGGCGGTGCTCGGCCTCAACGACCGGCCGATCCGTGTGCCCCAGGGGGTCACAGCCCCGCCGTCGCTGACGATCAATCAGCGCGGGCAGGTTGTCTCGGTGGACCCACAGGGCGTCTCGACCGTGCTCGGCACGATCAAGCTCGCGCGTTTCGCGAACAACGTCGGCCTGGAGCGGGTCGGGGACAGCGAGTTCCGCCAGACCGCGGCCTCGGGCGCCCCGATCACCGGGGCCAGCGGTCAAAACGGTCTCGGAGGCCTCGTCTCCGGCGTCACGGAGGCGTCGAATGTCGACCTCGGTGCCGAGCTGAGCAACCTCATCATGGCGCAGCGCGGCTTCTCCGCGAACGCCAAGGTGATGACGACGACGGACGAGCTCGTCGACCGCGTCAACCAGATGAGGTAGTGGGCGGATCACGTCGCTCATCGCCCACGGCCGCGGTCGAGGGCAATTGCTCTAGCGCTGTATGACGGTCGGACCCGCAGCCCCCGGCAAGAGGGGTGGCAGGCTCCGACCACGTCCGCTGACCTGCGCCGATGTGCAACCACTCCGGGGGATTGACGGAACACCGGACTACATGTAGGGCCCCGGCTGTCGATAGGGACTCGGCGGCCGATCACCGGCCACCGCCACCACGGATGGGATGTCGATGATCACTGTCACGCGCCGCAACGGCACCGCCTTCGCGCTCAATCCTGACCTCATCGAGCGCGTCGAGGCGACCCCGGACACGGTGATCACGCTGGTCAGCGGCACGAGGTATGTCGTATCCGAGTCGGTCGAGCAGATCGTCGACGAGGTCTGTCACTTCCGCGCGTCCGTCCTGCTGGCCTCCAGCGCTCCTACCCCGAACGAATCCCCTCGCGCACGCCTGCGCTCAGTCTCTAGCCCGGAGAGCTGATATGGATCCGATCACCGCAATCATGGTGGGAGTCGTCTTCACCGGTGTCTTCCTGTCGATGACGCTCGAGGGTGTCCCGATCGTCCACCTGTTCCTGCCTGGTCCGCTCATCCTCATCTTCGTCGGCACGTTCGGTGCCGCCGCCGCCGGCTTCATGAAGTCCGACCTGAAGATCATCGTGGCGGCCGCCAAGCGCGCCTTCACGGCCAAGGCCCCCGACGGCTCCGACCTCGTCGGCGTCATCGTCAAGATGGCCGACCGCGCTCGTCGCGAGGGGCTTCTCGCCCTGGAGGACATGGCCAAGGAGATCCAGGACCCACTCCTGAAGGAGGGCATCCAGATGACCGTCGACGGCACCGACGCCGACGAGATCGAGGAACTGCTGTCGATGCGAGTCGACTCCAAGAGGGACGAGGACAAGATCGGCGTCGCATTCTTCGAGGCTCAGGGCGGTTACGCCCCGACCATCGGCGTCGTCGGCGCCATCGTCGGCCTCATCCACGCGCTCGGCAACCTCGACGACGTCGGCGCGCTCGGTCACATGATCGCCGCCGCGTTCGTCGCGACCCTGTGGGGCGTACTCATCGCCAACGGCGTGTGGCTCCCCGTCGCCGCCAAACTCAAACGGCTCTCACAGCTCGAGATCAAGAACATGGAAATGATCGTGGAGGGGGTCCTCGCGGTCCAGGCCGGCACGTCGCCTCGCATGGTCGAGCAGAAGCTTCGCTCGGCGCTGCCGAACAGCGCCCCGGGCAAGGACACGAAGGCCGCCTGATGGCGAGGAAGAAGAAGCACGAGGAGCCCGAGGGCCACGCCAATCACGAGCGCTGGGTCCTCTCCTACGCCGACATCCTCACGCTGCTGTTGGCACTCTTCATCGTCATGTTCGCCATCTCCAAGGTCGACCAGAAGAAGTTCGAAGAGTTCGCCCGCGGCACCGCCTCGTCCTTCGGCCAGGCCAATCTCGCCCTGCAGGGCCAGGCCGGCTCGATGGACGGCACCAACGGCATCCTGGAGGACTCCACCGGTCAGGAGCAGAAGGCTCCCGCAGACATCCCCTTCGATGCCGCCCCGATCAGCAATCAGGAGGCCCTGCAGCGCGAGAAGGCGCGGCAGGCCCAGGCCGAGTCGCAGGCCAAGGCCCTCAATGACCTCAAGGCGCAGATCGAGCGCCAGCTCAAGGCCAAGGGACTGGCCGACGCCGTGACGATGGTCGTCGACGAGCGAGGGCTCGTTGTCAACATCGTCACCGATAAGGTGCTCTTCGACATCGGCAAGGCCGACCTGCGACCCGACGGCACCAAGGTGCTCGACCTCATCGCGCCGATCATCAAGGGCCTGCCCAACGCGATCACCGTCGAGGGGCATACCGACAACGTGCCGATCTCGGGCACCTACGCCTCTAACTGGGAGCTCTCGGCTACTCGCGCCACCACCGTGCTACGCCACCTAGTCGCAAACAAGGTGTCGACCAAGCGGATCAGTGCGGCTGGCTACGCCGATCAGCGCCCACTCGGCACAAACAAGACCGTCGCCGGCAAGGCGCGCAACCGCCGCGTCGCGATCGTCGTCCTGCCGCTGGTGTCCCTCACCGGGTCCGGCGTCGCCTCGAGCGACCAGGGCGCGTCACCGGCACCGGCACCGGCGACGAAGGACCCCGCCGTGACGAACTCCGGCACCGCCCCCTGAGGCGATGACGTGACTGTCCGTACCCAGACCACCGCTAGCGTCCACCCCTCACCAGGAGAGATGACATGACTGCCACCGCCGCCGACGAGGCGACCGAAGAACAGGGCAACAAGAAGCTCCTCATCATCATCGCCGCGGCCGCCATCGTCGTGCTCCTCGCGGCCGGCTTCGTCGCCTTCACGATGCTCAAGCCCAAGTCCGTCGAGGCGGATCCGGCCAAGGAGCCGGGCGCCATCGTGACGATGGAGAACGCGATGACCCTCAACCTCGCCGACGGCAAGTTCCTCAAGACGGGGCTGGCGCTGGAGCTCTCGGAGAAGGCCACGACCGAGCTCGGCGGCGAGAAGGCGGTCGCGGCCTTCGACTCCTCCAAGGCGCGCGATGCCGCGATCCAGGTCCTGGGCCGCTACAAGTACAGCGACCTGCTCGTGCCCAAGACCAGGGAAGCCGCGCAGCAAGCACTGTCCCAGGAGGTCTCCAAGAGATACGACGGGCAGGTTCTGCGGGTGTACTTCACCGAATTCGTCATGCAGTAGGAGTGCCGGTGTCCCCCTCGCGCCAAGCCACCCGCCCGTTCGGATACCCCTCAGGTGGACGGCGATTCGGTCGATCTGAGAGTTTGTGAACCCCGAGCCGCTGCCCTATGACTTTCGTAGTCCTAGCCGGTTCAGTCGTGAGCAGGTCCGGGCGCTGCAGCTGGCCAACGAGACGTTCGCGCGCCAGATGGCAACCGTCCTGTCGAGCACGCTGCGCATCGTCGCCTACGCCAACCTCGAGAACGTCGGCCAGGTCTCCTACGACGAGTACACCCGCCGGCTGCCCAACCCCTCACTCATCGCGATCCTCAACTTCACCCCGTTGCCGGGTGCCGGTGTCTTCCACCTGCCGCTGGATATCGTCATGGGCGTCATCGACCGCCTCCTGGGCGGCCCCGGTCACGCGAATCAGCCGGTCCGCGCGCTGTCCGATATCGAGGCCGGTCTCATCCGCAGCCTCGTGCAGCGAATGGTCCACGAGCTCGCCTACGCCTTCGAGACGCTCGCGCAGATCACCCCGACGGTGAGTTCGCTCGAGGCCGACGCGACGTTCTTGCAATTGGCGCAGCCGAACGATCCGATGCTCGTCTCCGACTTCGAGATCAAGATCGGTGGGCAGAAGGCGATCTCCACCCTGTGCATGCCGGTGGCGACGATCCAGCCGATCCTCGACGCGCTCGCGGTCAAGCCCGAGAGGGAGCTCACCGGCTCCCAGGCCCTCGCCGCCGGCCAGCTCAAGAACCGGATGGAGGAGGTCCCGCTCGCGGTCGCTGTCGCGTTCGACCCGATCTCGCTGCCGTCCAAGGAATTGCTCCAGCTGGAGGTGGGGGACGTGCTGCCGTTGCGTCACCCGACCAACCAGCCCCTGACCATGTCGGCCGATGGGATCACCGTCGCCAAGGCTGTCCCCGGAAGCCACGGCAACCGCCTGGCCTGCCAAATCGTGAATGTCTGACCCGATGCGCGAAGGAACTTAGATGTCTACCACCGAACAGGACGTCGACGCCGCTCTCCTTGCGGCGGCGCAGGCGTTGCCCCCCCACTTCACGGGGGGTGCGGACCTGACACTCCAGACCCTGGACGCCATCCAGGCGACGACGATGTCGCTGCCCGGTGGTGCGTTCGCGGTGGAGTCGGTCCTGAAGGAGGCAGGCAACGTCGGGCCCGTCCAGCTCATCGTCACGGGCCTGGTCGACCACGCCAACGGTGAGGTGTTCAGCCGTGACGAGGCGCGCACGCTGTGGACCGCGGCCCTCACCGACTCCCTCGAGGTGCTCAAGGGCAGGCTCGGCGACTTCACGGCCGGTCAGATCCACATGACCGACGCCTTCGATGTGCTCGACAGCAGCGACGAGGCGAACGTCGTCGGCATCTTCACCGGGCAGATTCTGGCCGGAATGCTGCTCGCCCAGCCGGCCGTCGCCACCGGTGAGGGTGCCGCTGCACTCTTGGCCGGCGAGGTCGCGGCCGC
>JAUNUZ010000106.1:4860-7458 GCA_030537915.1 Micrococcales bacterium | reverse complement strand
C
Source organism: Micrococcales bacterium (assembly GCA_030537915.1). Classification (GTDB taxonomy): domain Bacteria; phylum Actinomycetota; class Actinomycetes; order Actinomycetales; family Dermatophilaceae; genus Kineosphaera. The sequence continues at coordinate 7,457 of JAUNUZ010000106.1, read as the reverse complement.
CGGGCGTCGCCGCCCGGCTGAGCAGCACCAAGGCGCCCAAGGGCCTGCTGCTGACAACGTGCGAGGCCAACCTGTGCAGCTGGAGTAACGAGGTCGGGGCCCGGGTGACGCTGACTTTCGACCGCGCCAAGGTCTCCGCCAGGGCCGCGCACGCCGTCACCGCGGCAAAGGTCGCCTGAAACCGGCCCACCCACTTCGCGCGAGAGGTCGGCCTCCGGCGAAGTGGGTGGGTCGGGGGTTCGGTCCGCGCCGGTCAGCCCGTCAAGCCGAGCGCGTCGGCGGCCTCGGGGCTGGAGTCTCGCAGTAATTGCGCACAGCGGGCCTGCTCCTGGGTTTCGCCGAGCTCACCAGCCGCCCGCGACAGCGCGGCGACCGAGCGCAGGAAGCCGCGGTTGGATTCGTGCCCCCACGGCACCGGCCCCTGCCCGCGCCAGCCGGCCTTGCGCAGCTGGTCCAGCGATCGGTGATAGCCCGTGCGGGCGTAGGCGTAGGCCTCAACCGTGAATCCGGTCGCCAGCGCCACCTCGGCAAGCACCGCCCACGCGAGCGCTGACTCCGGGTGGTGGCCCGCAGTCAGCGCCGGGTCTCCACCCGCGAGCAGCTCAGCGGCCGCCGGGTCCTGCGGCAACCGCGTCTCGGGGATGCCGAGAAGGTTGTGCGAATCGGTCACTTGTGTGTGCCGGCCGAGCGCAGGTCCTGGCAGGCCTCGACGACGCGGGCAGCCATCGCGGTCTCGGCTTCCTTGCCCCAGGCGCGCGGGTCGTACTTCTTCTTGTTGCCGACCTCGCCGTCGACCTTGAGCACGCCCTCGTAGTTCAGGTACATATAGCCGGCGATCGGTCGGGTGAACGCGTACTGCGTGTCGGTGTCGACGTTCATCTTGATGACGCCGTAGTCGACCGCGTCCGAGATCTCCTGCGGCAGCGAACCGGAGCCGCCGTGGAAGACGAGCGCGAGCGGCTTGTCGCCCTCCTTGCCGCCGTGCTTGGCGACGATGGCGTCCTGGCACTCCTTGAGGATCTCGGGGCGCAGTTTGACGTTGCCCGGCTTGTAGACGCCGTGCACATTGCCGAAGGTCAGCGCGGTCATGTAGCGACCGTTCTCACCCAGACCGAGCGCCTCGACCGTCTTGAGCGCGTCCTCGGCCGTTGTGTAGAGCTGCTCATTGATCTCGTTGGCGACCCCGTCTTCCTCGCCGCCTACGACACCGATCTCGACCTCGAGGATGACGTTCGCAGCCCTGGCGAGCTCGAGCAACTCCTGGGCGATCTTAAGGTTCTCGTCCAGGGGTACGGCCGAGCCGTCCCACATGTGCGACTGGAAGAACGGCTCACCGGTCTTCTTCACCTGCTCGGCTGACAGCGCGAGCAGCGGGCGGACGAAGCCATCGAGCTTGTTCTTGGGGCAGTGGTCCGTGTGCAGCGCGATGTTGACCGGGTAGTTCTTGGCCACCTCGCGCGCGTAGGCGGCCAATGCCATCGAGCCGGTGACCATGTCTTTGATGGTCGACCCGGAGGCGTACTCCGCGCCGCCAGTGGAGACCTGGATGATCCCGTCGGAGTTCGCCTCGGCGAAGCCGCGGATCGCAGCCGTCACCGTCTGGCTGGAGGTGATGTTGATGGCCGGATAGGCAAAGGATTCGGCCTTCGCCCGGTCCAGCATGTCGGCGTACACCTCGTGTGTTGCAATCGGCACTGAGACTCCTCATGTGGGGTTCGGATAGCGGCCGCTGCGGCCCGAAATGCGCCCTGTCGCGCGATGACCGCTATGAGACCCGCGCCGGCGCCCGTCGGGTGGCGACTTCGACCACTGCCCATCCTATGCCGGGCCGGGAGCCGGCGAACCAGGCAGGACGTCCCCTCCGAGGCCTCCGCAATGCTCCGGCTGCGGCGGCGGGGCCATGGCTTTGCGGGAGCGTGCCGCGGCTCTGTGCCAGTCTGCGGTAGCGCCGCCGTGATGCCTGGCGACTAGTTCACGCCCTGGCCGAAGACGTGCGCGCGCACCCAGGCGTGCATGGCGATTGCGGCTGCGGCGCCCGCATTCATCGAGCGTGTCGAGCCGAACTGGGTGATCTCCAGAGTCGTCTCGCAGGCCGCAAGCGCCTCCGGCGTCAGGCCCGGGCCCTCCTGGCCGAAGATGAGCAGGCATCGCCGCGGCAGGGCATAGGTCTCGAGCGGGACCGCGCCGGGCAGATTATCTACGGCCAGCAGCGGAAGCGACGAACCCGGCGTATCGCCGGGCTGACTCGCCGCCCAGGCGGCCAGCGCGGCGACGTCGCGATGATGCATTTCGTGCTGGTAGCGGTCGGTCACCATGGCGCCGCGCCGGTTCCAGCGACGCTTGCCGACGATATGGAAGGCGGTGACATTGAAGGCGTTCGCGGTGCGGATCACCGAGCCGATATTGAAGTCATGGCCCCAGTTCTCGACCGCTATGTGCAACTCGTGACGCCGCGTGTCGAGATCGGCCACGATTGCCTCGTGCCGCCAGTAGCGGTAGGCCTCGACGACATTACGGGTATCCCCGTCGCGAAGCAGCTCCGGATCCAGTCGCGAATCGTCGGGCGAGGGCCCGACCCACGGGCCCACACCGACCGG
>JAUNUZ010000106.1:0-4760 GCA_030537915.1 Micrococcales bacterium | reverse complement strand
CGCTCGTCCACCGCCGCAGTGTAGGTCGTCCCACGGGACCCGGACCGCGACGCGAACGCAAGGCGCCCGTCGCGTCGGGGTTGTTCCGGCCGCCGCGTGGTCAGCAAGCGCCCAGCGGGTCCGCGTACGGTTGGTCGGGTGATTATGCCTGCCATCAACTGGATGGACCCGCAATACCTGCTGACGACGTTCGGGACGAGCTTCTTCTGGATCGGCGCAGCCATCGTTTTCGTCGAGTGCGGCCTGCTTTTCCCGATCCTGCCCGGGGACTCGCTGCTCTTCGCGATCGGCATGTTCATCAAGCGCGGTGACGTCGACTTCCACATTGTCACCGCGTGCGTGATCCTCAGCGTTGTGGCTTTCCTGGGAAACGTCGTCGGCTACGAGATCGGTCGGGCTCTGGGGACTCCGCTGTACGAACGCGACGGACGGATCCTCAAGCGCAAGTACTTCGATCAGACGAACGCGTTCTTCGACAAACATGGCAACAAGGCGCTCGTCATCGGTCGCTTCGTCCCGATCGTGCGAACGTTCATCACCGTCGTCGCCGGCGTCGGCAAGATGGATCGGCGGCGCTTCTTCACGTGGAGCGCGGTCGGCGCCATCCTGTGGGCCACCGGCCTGACGATGCTGGGCTACTTCCTCGGCGGCATCGCCTTCATCCACGACAACCTCGAGGCCGCGATCCTGCTCATCGTCTTCGTCTCGGTGCTGCCGATGCTCTTCGAGTTCCTCATGCACCGTCGGCGCAGCCAGGCCATCGCCGGTGAGATCGCGACGGCAGGCAAGGACATGGTCGACAGGACCCCCGACGGCCACTGAGCCGTATTCGCTCGAAGACGTCCGGCACCCTAGCGCCCTGGCGGGGAGTGCGAGCAGCCTGGCGGGATACACCGGCGCCCGCCCCGCGGATCCAGACCGGCGCGCGCTACGGCAGGTCACCAGGCTGACCTGGACGCGCCTGGCCCGGTTGACGCAACTCGTCCTGGATCGGGCTGGGCGTGTAGCCCTGGCCGAGCCCCTGGTTGGGGTCGTAGCCGGGCAGCTGTCCCGGAGCCTCGCCGCCGCCGATGCTCCCGGTTTGGCCCTGCGTTCCGTAGCCCTGACCGCCCTGGCCCGGGCCCGCGACCGTGCCGCCCCCCTGGCCGAAGCTGACCTGGGGCACGTTCTGCGCAGCAGGCTCGGCCTCGAAGTAGGGCTCCTTGCCGACGCCGCCTATCCGGGCGAAGAAGTTCGTAGGGACGGACTCGACCTTGGTGTTGAGGTCGCGGACGGTCGCGTTGTAGTAGCGCCGACCCGAGGCGATACGGTCCTCCGTGGCCGAAAGCTCCTGCTGCAGCGCCGTGAAGTTCGCGTTCGACTTCAGGTCCGGGTAGGCCTCGGTGACGCTCATCAGCCGTCCCAGCGCTTGGGAGAGCTCACCCTCCGTGGCGGATGCCTGCGCCGGGCTGGCGCCCCCCTGGATCGCTTGGGAGCGCGCCTTCATCACGGCCTCGAGGGTGCCTGCCTCGTGTGAGGCATACCCCTTCACCGTCTCGACGAGGTTCGGGATGAGGTCGTGGCGCCGTTTGAGTTCCACATCGATCTGCCGCCACGACTCCTGGACGAGGTTGCGGGATCGGATCAGCCCGTTGTAGCTCGAGAAACCCCACACGACAAGGGCAACGATGACGATGAGGGCGACGATGAGCGCGATGGTCATGGCGAGCTCCTGAGTCTGGGAGGTGTGGCGCCGATCTTACGTCGGGCGCTCGGTTCGGCTTGGGACGTCGGCGACGGCACGTTCGTTCCGTCGTGGTCGCCCAGCCCACAGCTGTCTACCTCATGCGAGTCCGAGTTCGCTCAAGCCGTAGGCGAAGAGGTAGGGGACACCAGCCTCCTCGACGCGCTCCTTGGCGCCGGTCGACCGGTCGGCGATGACGGCGACCCCGACCACTTCGGCGCCCGCCTCGCGACACGCCTCGACAGCGGTAAGTGCCGAGCCACCGGTCGTCGACGTGTCCTCGACGACAAGCACGCGGCGACCCGCGACGTCGGCCCCCTCGATGCGACGCTGCAGGCCGTGTGCCTTCTCGGCCTTGCGGACGACGAACGCATCGAGCCTGCCACCGGCTGCGGCCGCGTCGTGCAGCATCGCCGTCGCCACCGGATCGGCACCCATCGTCAGGCCGCCGGCGGCGTCGAAGTGCAGGCCCGCAGTCAGGTCGCGCATGACACTCCCGACCAGCGGCGCGGCCTCGCCGTCGAGGGTGATGCGGCGCAGGTCGACGTAGTAATCGGCCTCCTTGCCGGAGGAAAGCGTCACCTTGCCGTGGATGATCGCCTTCGTCTTGACAAGGTCGAGGAGGCGGTCACGGTCGGAGTTGGAGGAGTTGTCGGCTGCTGGCGTGCTGGGGCGGTCGCTGGTCACGCTGCGCAGCCTAGCCACGGGAGATGACCTGGCCCGACCGGTTGCGGCGACCGCGGGCCAGAGCGCTCGAGGCGCGCGTCACGAGGCCGCGCGGGAGCACCGTGAGCACACCGGTCAGCACCTTGTAGGGAAGTCCCGGAACGCTGATCGGACGACCCCGCCGGGCGTCTGCCAGCGCCTCATCTACAACGTCGCGGGCATCGAGCCAGAGGGCCTGCGGCAGGTGCGACATGTTCATCTGCGCGCGCTCGTGGAACTCGGTGTGCGTGAAGCCAGGACAGAGCGCCGTCACGACGACGCCGTGCGGCGCGAGGTCGACCGCGAGCCCCTCGGAGAACGTCGTCACCCACGCCTTGACCGCCGAATAGGTGCCCATCGCCACGAAGCTCGCGACCGACGAGACGTTGATGATGCCACCGTAACCACTCTTCGTCATGGCCCGACCGGCGGCATGAGACAGCACGAGCACCGCGCGACACATAACGTCCAGAGCGCGCTCCTCCTGGCTGATGTCGGCGTCGAGAAATGCGCGGTCCATGCCGAAGCCCGCGTTGTTCACCAGGAGATCGACGTGGTCCGCTCCGGTCAGCGTCAGTCGATCGGCAACCCTCTGCAGGTCCGCGCGGTCGGCCAGGTCGGCGGCGAGGACCTCGACGCGGATCCCGTGCTCGGCCCGGAGCGCCGCGGCGCTCGCCTCGAGGCGGTCGGGGGTGCGGGCGACAAGGACGAGATTGTGGCCGGACGCGGCGAGTTGGCGACAAAACTCAGCGCCGATGCCGGCGCTCGCGCCGGTGACGAGGGCGGTGGTCATGCTTAGCACGGTAGGCGACCCGGCGCGGCGCGGCCCGGCCTGCCCCTCTGCTTCCCTCTCCTCGCCCTGCTGTCTCACCCACCGAGAGTGGGAGACCTCTCTACCGCTGCGGACAAGCCACCTGGGCGCGCCTGTCGGGGGTGACCCCTAGGGTGTGCCTCGTGCGCATCGCTACCTGGAATTGCAACTCGATCCGAAGCCGCGTGGACCGGGCCGTCGGGCTGCTGCAGCGGCACGATCTCGACGTCCTGGCCCTGCAGGAGACCAAATGCAAGGACGCCCAGTTCCCGCTGCTGCCGTTCGAGCTGGCGGGCTATGAGGTCGCGATGCACGGCCTCAATCAGTGGAACGGCGTCGCGATCGTCTCGCGGGTCGGGCTGGCGGACGTCCAGATCGGCTTCGAGGGGATGCCGACGTGGGGCCAACCCGAACCGGTCGCCGAGGCCAGGGCCCTGGGCGCGATCTGCGGTGGGGTGCGGATCTGGTCGCTCTACGTGCCGAACGGGCGCGAGCTCGGGCACCCGCATCTGGACTACAAGCTGGAGTGGCTCGCACGGCTGCGCTCCGCGGCCCAGGGCTGGCTCGCCCAGGACCCCCAGGCGCAGGTCGTGCTCATGGGTGATTGGAATGTCGCGCCGCTGGACGAGGACGTCTGGTCCGTGGAGTTCTTCGAGGGCAAGACCCACACGTCGCCGCCGGAGCGAGCGGCCTTCGCGGGGGTCCTGGAGGCAGGCTTCGCCGACGTCGTGCGGCCTCATCAGCCGGGTCCGGGCACCTACACCTACTGGGACTACACCCAGTTGCGCTTCCCCAAACGGCAGGGGATGCGGATCGACTTCGCCCTGGGCTCACCCGCCTTCGCAGCGCGCGTGACGGGCGCCTCGATCGATCGTGAAGAGCGAAAGGGCAAGGGCGCCAGCGACCACGCGCCGGTCCTGCTCGAGCTGGCTGGCTAGCGTGGAGTCCATGATCAGGCCGGCAACTCTGCAGGACATCCCCGAAATTTTGCGGCTCATCCGCGAGCTCGCCGACTACGAGAACGAGCCGGAGCAGGTGCAGGCCACCCCCGTAGACCTGCAGGCGGCTCTCTTCCCCGCTGACGGGGCGCCGACGGCCTACGCGCACGTGTGCGACCTTGCGGACAGGGTGGTCGGCATGGCCGTGTGGAACCTGTCCTTCTCGACCTGGACCGGACGTAACGGGATATGGCTCGAGGACCTGTATGTCGAGCCTGCGCACCGCGGGTCCGGGTGGGGGGTCGGGCTGCTCAGGGCGCTCGCGCAGCTGTGCCGCGAGCGCGGCTATCCCCGGCTCGAGTGGCACTGCCTCGACTGGAATCAGCCCTCGATCGACTTCTACGAAGGCATCGGCGCACAGCAGCTGTCGCAGTGGTCGACCTTCCGCATGGAGGCGTCGGCCATGTCGGCCCTCTGCGCTGACGCCGCGGCTGCCGATACGGGTGATGTTGTGGGGCGCGACCGATCGGATGGAGGAGTGGCCGTTCGCTGAGACCCTCGGTCGCGCTTATTCGGACGTGCG
>JAUNUZ010000105.1 GCA_030537915.1 Micrococcales bacterium | reverse complement strand
CATGGTGCGCGAGGGGGGAGTTGAACCCCCACGCCCTTTCGGGCACACGGACCTGAACCGTGCGCGTCTGCCATTCCGCCACTCGCGCGCGCCGTCCTAGCCTGCCAGAGTGGGGCCCGAACTCCAAACGACGCACAGCCAGTGCCTCAAGGCGTCGAGACAGGGTCGTGATCCTGGGTAACCAGGCACCCGGAGTCAGCGAAGTCACCTTCGCTCACCGCCCACCGATCGCTTCGGCGCTGAACGTCACCGGCCAGTCACAGGGTCGCGTCCAGCACTGTGTCTGTCCTGACGGATACCCTTGCGACAGACTCGACGAAGGGAGGGGTGCGCCGTGGGAATTTTCGACCGCGTAGAGCGAAAGCTCGACCGGGTTATCAACGGCGCTTTCGCCCGCGCGTTCAAGGCCGAGGTCCAGCCGGTCGAGATCGCGGCAGCGATGCGCCGCGCCATGGACGAGCGCGCCGCGATCATCGGCAAGGGGCGGACCCTGGTGCCCAACGTCTTTTCGATCGAGCTCGACCCCTCCGACTACGACCGGCTCACGCAATACGAGGACGTCTTGGCATCGGAGCTGATCGCCTCCGTCGAGGAGCACGTCGAGTCGCAGCGCTACAGCGCGGGCGGGCCGCTGGCCGTCGAGTTCACCCGCAGTGAGGACCTCGACACCGGAGTCTTCCGGGTCCGGCCGACCACCGCCGCCGACGCCCCGCAGCGCCGGCATCCCGCGCCGCAGTCATCGCCGACCCAGCGTCGCTTCGAGTCCGGCCGCACCGCCGAGCCCGCGCCAGTGCACCGGGCGCTGAACCGTCCCTTCCCACCTGAGGCGACCGCGGCCGCCGACGGTCCCGTCGGCATAGCCGGCTCGGCCGCGACCGCTGCCGCTGGTGCCACCGCCGGGACAGCCGCCGCCAGGCGCGCCGGACATCACCTCGCCCGCCACGAGGCGACCGCCGACAAGGAGTCCCGGGAGCACGCCGAGCAGGGTGCCCAGCGCCAGCCGATGCGCCTGTACGCCGACGACGACTACGACGCCGGCTGGGACGACGCGTGGGACTCCGCCGAGGACGCCCCCCGGGCAGCAGCCAGCCCGAGACCGCAGGCAGGAGGAGCCCCGCCGCGGATTCCGATGCAGGACATGCCGGTTCGGCGCGACGACGACGCAACCCGGATCCACCAGATCGCTCCTCCCTCGCTGCCGGATCCGGTGCACCGACCGTGGATCGAGCTCGACGGTGACACTTACCCCCTACTCGCCGCGATCACCGTGCTCGGTCGCGACAACACCGCCGACATCACGCTGGACGACCCGGGTGTGAGCCGCCGGCACGCAGAGATTCGCGTCACCCACGACGGACCGCACCTCGTCGTCGGGCTTCGCGACCTCGGTTCCACCAACGGCACCTATGTCAACGGCGAGCGGATCAACTCGCACCGCCTCGACGACGGCGACCGCGTCACCGCTGGGCGGGTCTCCTTCATCGTCCACACCAGAAGGCGCTGATCCATGGGAGAGCTCACCCTCACCGTGGTCCGCCTCGGGTTGCTCATCCTGCTGTGGATCTTCATCTTCAGCATCGTCGGCGTCTTGCGCTCGGACCTTTACGGCACCCGCATCGTCCAGCGCACGAGTGGCGGCGGCGGGCAGAAGATCCGCCCGACCCCCAGCGCACCCACCCGCTCGCGCAAGGGCTTTACGACCCTGGCTGTCATGGAGGGCCCGCTGCGCGGCACCACCGTCCCCCTCAAGGAGTCCGGCGTGCTCCTCGGCCGCAACCCCGAGTGCACCCTCGTGCTCGACGACGACTACGCCTCCGGCCGCCACGCCCGCGTCTTCTATGAAGACAAGGCCTGGTATGTCGAGGATCTCGGCTCGACGAACGGCACCCACGTCAACGGCGAGCGCATCACCGAATCCCACGTACTCCAGGCCGGTACCCAGCTGCGCATCGGGACCACCGTCCTGGAGCTGAGGCGCTGACTCATGGCCGTCGCTGTTCGATTCGCGGCGCGCACAGACGTCGGTCTCGTGCGCGCCCGCAACGAGGACTCCGGGTATGCCGGCCCGCACCTCCTCGCGGTCGCCGACGGCATGGGCGGTCACGCCGGTGGCAACGTGGCTAGTTCTCTCGTACTGGCCCGCCTCGCCCCCCTCGACGGCGACAGTCACGGTGCAGACGACGCGCTCGAACTCCTGGCCGACACCGTCGCCGAGGCCAATCGCTCGCTCGCCCGCGCCATGGAGCGCGACTCCCACCTGCACGGTATGGGCACCACCCTGACCGCCCTGCTGCGCTGCGGCCCCAGTGGCCTCGCCCTCGTCCACATCGGCGATTCGCGTGCCTACCTGCTGCGCGACGGCCGCTTCAGCCAGATCACGACTGACCACTCGTTCGTCCAGTCCCTCGTGGACGCAGGCCGAATCAGCGAGGCGGAGGCCGAGCATCACCCGCAGCGCAGCCTCGTCACCCGAGTCCTCACCGGCGCGCCCGAGGACGAGCCGGACCTTTCGATGCGCCGGGCCCGCCTGGGGGATCGCTACCTGATCTGCTCCGACGGACTGTCCGACTACGTGGGGCGGGTAACGATCGAGGAGGTCGTTCGTGCCGGTGACGACCCGAACGGGACAGCCCGTCGGCTCGTCGATCTGGCCCTGCGCGCCGGGGCCCCCGACAACGTGACGTGCGTCGTCGCGGACATGGTCGACGCCCCCGACGGCAGCACGCAGCCAGTCGTCGTCGGTGCCGTCGCCGAACGGCGACCCGAGCAGACCCAACCGTTGACGCTCAACCCAGCCCAGAAGGCCGCCGCCCTGCGCCGCACCGTCATCGGCGGCGCTGCAGACGACGAAGACGACGAGGAACCGACACGCTCGCGTCACGCTGGGCGGCTCGTCGCCCTCACCTTCGTGCTGGTGTTCGCTCTGTTCGGCGGCCTGTACGGCGCCTACGCGTGGACCCAGCAGCAGGTCTTTGTCGGTGAGTCCGGCGGCAAGGTCGCGATCTTCCGCGGCCTACCCCAGCGCCTGGGACCCATCGATCTGTCCTCGGTCAGCGACACGAGTGACATCGACGTCGCGAACCTGCCGGATTACTACCGTGAACTCGTCGAGCGCACGATCCCCGCTTCTAGCGACGCCGAGGCTAACCAGCAGGTCATCGAGCTGCGCAACCAGGCGAACGCCTGTATGACCCGGCGCTCCCAGGGCATCCCGTGCGGATCGGGGCAGGCATGACGACCGTCTCCTCCTTCGTGCCCCGGACTCGGCGCAATGTCGAGCTCGCCCTGCTCCTGCTGGCCGTCACGATCGTCATGCTCGCCTATCTCAACGTCGGCTTCGCGATCGACGGCCGTGTCCCCATTGATCTGGTCACACAGGCCTCATGGCTCCTCGGCTTCGCGGTCGCCTTCCACCTCGTCCTGCGCTGGCGAGCCTCGTATGCCGACCCGCTACTGCTCCCGATCGCGACCCTGCTCAACGGCCTGGGTTTGGTCATGATCCACCGTCTCGACCTGGCCAACGATCGCTTCGGCGGCGACGCCATGGCCAACCGCCAGGTCATGTGGAGCGCACTCGGCATGGTCATCGCGGCCGTCGTGCTCATCGTGCTGCGCGACCACCGGCGCCTGCGCCGCTACATGTTCACGATGATGGTCATCGGACTCGTGACCCTTCTCCTGCCCCTGCTGCCCGGCATCGGCCGCACCGTGAACGGCGCGCGCATCTGGATCGGCCTGGGACCGTTCTCATTCCAGCCCGGCGAGGTCGCCAAGATCATCCTCGCGGTCTTCTTCGCGGCCTACCTCGTGCAGACCCGCGATGCCCTGGCACTCATCGGCCGCCGGTTCCTGGGCGTCCCGCTTCCGCGCGGGCGCGACCTCGGGCCAATCCTCGTCGTCTGGCTCGCCTCCCTCGCGGTCCTCGTCTTCGAGAACGACCTGGGCACCTCCCTGCTCTTCTTCGGCCTCTTCGTCGCGATGCTCTACGTGGCCACGGAGCGGATCAGCTGGATCTCCATCGGCCTGCTGCTCTTCTGCGGGGGCGCGTATGTCGCCTACCTGCTCTTCGGGCACGTCCGCCAGCGCGTCCTGTTCTGGCTCGACCCCTGGTCCCCCGATGCCCTGGCCCAAAGCGACCAGCTCGTGCGCGGGCTCATGGGGATGGGCGCGGGAGGGCTGCTCGGCACCGGCCTCGGCCAGGGGAACCCGCAGCTCACCTACTTCGCCGAGTCAGACGTCATCATCCCCAGATTCGGCGAGGAGCTCGGACTCGTCGGCGTCTTCGCCATCCTCATGCTCTACGTCCTGCTGGTGGAGCGCGGCCTGCGCACCGCACTAGGCACCCGGGACGGCTTCGGCAAGCTCTTGGCCTGCGGCCTGAGCTTCTCGGTCGCCCTACAGATCTTCGTCGTCGTCGGCGGGGTGACGCGTGTCATCCCGCTCACCGGTCTGACCAGCCCGTTCCTGTCCGCGGGAGGCTCGTCCCTGTTGGCGAACTGGACGATCATCGCGCTGCTGTTGCGGATCAGCGACCATGCTCGCCGCCCGGTCGCGGACGAGGTCGTCATCGCTCGCCCGCCCTCCAAGAGCGGAGGCCGCGACGGCCAGGAGGTGCCGGCATGAACAATCCGATCCGCCGCCTGTCGCTGGTCGTCGCCGTCCTTTTCTGCACGCTCTTCATCGCCTCGAGCTGGATCCAGTTCGTCCAGGCCGATGAGCTGCGGAACAAGCCGGGCAACCGGCGCACCCTGCTCGCCACGTATTCGCGCGAACGCGGCGCCATCCTCGTCGGCGGCGACGCAATCGCACGCTCGGAGGCGTCCCCCGACGAGCTGAAGTTCCAACGCACTTACCCCAAAGGCAAGCTTTACTCCCACGTCACGGGCTACTACTCCTTTCTCTACGGCGCCGGTGGCGGGCTCGAGTCCGCGGCTGATGAGTTGCTCACCGGAGAGTCTGCGCAGCTGCTCTACCGCCGCCTCGGGGATCTGCTCACCGGGCGCCGCTCGACCGGCGTAAATCTCGAGCTCACGATCAACCCCAAAGCCCAGGCCGCCGCTCAGGAGGGGCTCGGCAACCAGCGCGGCGCGGTTGTCGCCCTGGATCCGCGCACAGGCGCGATCCTCGCTCTCGTCAGTCACCCTCAGTACGACCCCAACTCGCTCGCGGGACATGCCAGCGGTCCGGTCCAGAAGGCGTGGGCGCAGCTCAATGCGGACCCGCGTAGGCCCCTGATCAACCGCGCGATAGGGGGCGACCTCTACCCGCCGGGCTCGGTCTTCAAGATCGTCACGGCCGCAGCCGCGCTCTCCTCGGGTCGGTTCACCCAGACCTCGCAACTGCCCGGGCCCAAGGTCCTCGATCTGCCGGAGACGACCGCCGGCCTGGTCAACGACTGGAACGGCCCCTGTGACAACGGCACTGTCGATCTGACCAGGGCGCTGGAGAAGTCCTGCAACACGGCCTTCGGCTGGCTGGGCATGGAGCTGGGTGGACAGGCGATGCGCGACCAGGCCGCGAAGTTCGGCTTCGGCGCGAAGCTGAGTATCCCCATGGCCGTCACCCCCAGCTCCCTTCCGGAGCAAATGAACAAGGCGCAGGAGGCGCAGTCGGCCATCGGCCAGTACGACGTCCGCGTCACCCCCCTGCAGGTGGCGATGGTGTCGGCGGCGGTCGCCAACGAGGGAAGGGTGATGGCCCCCTTCATCGTCAAGCAGGGTCGTGGCGCCGACCTCGAGGTCCTGGACCAGACGGCACCCAGGGAGCTAGGGCAGGCCGTCAGTCCCGAGGTCGCTGCGGCGCTGACTGCGATGATGGAGAAGGTCGTGGCATCGGGAACGGGGACTCGGGCCCAGATCCCAGGGGTGGCCGTGGCGGGCAAGTCCGGGACGGCCCAGCACGGTGAAGGCCGCGCGCCCCATGCGTGGTTCACCTCGTTCGCGCCCGCGAACGACCCCAAGGTCGCCGTCGCCGTCGTCGTGGAGGATGGCGGCAACGCAGGAGTTGAGGCGGCCGGAGGACGGATCTCCGCGCCGATCGCACGTGACGTGATGAAGGCAGTGATCGAGTAATGAAGTTTGAAACCGGCTCCGTCTTCGGCAATCGCTACACCCTGGGTGATCGCATCGCGATCGGTGGGATGGGCGAGGTGTGGCGAGCCACTGATCAGGTTCTCGGCCGCAAGGTCGCCATCAAACTACTCTCACCGTCGCTGGCCGACCAACCCGGCTTCACCCGTCGCTTCCGCGAAGAGGCCCGCCACACCGCGCAGCTGGGCCACCCCAATATCGCCGCGGTGCACGACTATGGCGAGGACTCCGGCGCTTCTTGGCTCGTGATGGAGCTCGTCGAGGGCAAGCCGCTCTCGCAGATCATCAAGGAGGAGGGAACGCTGCCTCCCCGGCGCGTGTCGGCGATCATGACCCAGGCCGCGCTCGCCCTGCAGGCCGCTCACGAGGCCGGGGTCATCCACCGCGACGTCAAGCCCGCCAACATCCTCATCCGCCGCGACGGCTCGGTGAAGCTCACGGACTTCGGGATCGCCCGCGCCGTCGACGCGGCACCGATCACCCGGACCGGCGAGGTCATGGGCACCGCGCAGTACATCTCGCCAGAGCAGGCGATGGGCAAGCCCGTCGGGCCGGCGAGCGACCTCTACGCCCTCGGCGTCGTCACCCACGAGATGCTCACCGGCGAGCGACCGTTCGACGAGGGCTCCCCGGTCGCCACCGCGATGGCGCACATCCACAACCCGCCGCCGCCACTGCCTGCCGCGGTCCCGCAGCCGCTCGCGGGCGTTGTCATGGCATGCCTGGCCAAGGACCCGAGTCAGCGGCCGCACAGCGGAGACGAGGTTGTCGCGGCGCTGGCCGGGGAGCCGCAGAGCTACGCCGCGACCGAAGTCATCCCACCGGGTGTGGCAACGACACGGCGCCTCGGCGCTGCGCCGCAACCCACCTACCCGCCCGCGGACTCTTATGGGCCCCCGACCACCCCCACGGCAAGCCGTCCCCCCGAGCCGGCGCGTCGCCGCAGCTTCTGGATCTGGCTGCTGCCCCTCCTTCTCGTGCTCGGGCTCGTCGGCTACGTGCTGGCTCAGTCCGGGCTCTTGAGCAGCCCGAGCACGCCCGCCCCCGCACAGACGAGCCGACCGGCTACAACGACGCCGTCGCGGACGACGACGACGACGACTGAGCCGACCCCCAGCAGCCCGGTGACGACGCCGACGGTTCTCATAGACGCCGCGGCCTTCACCGGCCTGACTGCGGCGGAGGCCAAGGCCAAGCTCAAGGCGATGGGCTTCCCGCAGGTGACCATCCTGCAGGCTGACAGCCCGGACATCCCGCAGGGGCAGGTCATGGCGATTCAGCCGAGCGGCGATGTGGTGCCCGGCACCATCGTCACCCTGACCATTTCCAACGGGCCGGCGTCGGAGCAGCCGACGACCTCCACCTCAGAGCCGTCGTCACCGTCTGAGCCTGCACCCGGATCCGGCCGGACCAACGGCAACCAGAAC